>JBBRME010000066.1:0-21129 GCA_038230995.1 Gemmatales bacterium | reverse complement strand
CACTGAGCTGCTCCGGTAGGTACGCTAATCTTGTGTTTTTTTTTTGTTATTATTATTTTTTGGCCTCTTATGGCGTTGCGCCCCGCCCGCGGCTCTGTGCCGATTTCCAGTGTAACCATGCTTCGTAACGGGTCGTGCTGAACTGAACAAAATCGACTACGCTTCAGTCTTGGATTTGGAGTGGTTCACCATGCGACGAGTCTTCACATCCATGCTGTTGTTTCTCGCTACGGCCATGGCCATCGTGGTGTGGGCATTGCCAGCACCGGTGAAGCCAGCGGTATTGGAGTGTCACCTTCGTGATGGCAGCATCCTGCTACTTGAGCCAACGGACTCATTGTTTGTGATGAAAACGAAGTACGGTACGTTTTCGGTACCGCTCTCAGATGTCTTGAAACTGGAGCCGGCCCTGCTCCGCTCTGCTGAAATGGAACGCTATATCCAACAATGGATGACCGACCTCGGTTCACCACAATTTGTGCTCCGGGAAAAGGCACAGGCGATGCTGATAGAAAATGCAGCCGTGGCGTATCCACAACTCAAAGCGGGTTTGAAGTCGGACACACCGGAAGTGGCCAAGCGCTGTGAGACCATCCTGCGAACTGTGGCCAGCGTGGTGAATGACGAGACCGACGAAGATCGCACGGTGGACATCATCACCACGACGGACGATACGATCCTTCGCGGGCAGTTAGAAACCAAGAGTATCAAGGTGAAGTCGAAATCACTTGGCGAGTTGACGATTCAACTCGCAACGGTGAAATCGTTCGGCAAGCCAACGGTCAAGGAAGAACTGCCAGTACGAACCACGCCCACGGCTTACTCCAAAGGCATGGAGAAATTGACCATCCCACAACAAGCACCGCAAAAGAAGTAACACACACCGATCACCCGATCAACGCTTGGAACTCGTCTTCGGTGAGGACCTTGACACCGAGTTCCCTCGCCTTGTCGAGCTTGCTCCCGGCCTTATCACCTGCAAGTAAATAGTCCGTCTTCTTGCTCACGCTGCCACTCGGCTTACCACCTAGCGACTTGATCAGTTCTTCAATCGTGTTGCGGTCGTACTTGGTCAACGTGCCCGTGACAACCACGGTCTTGCCAGTCAACGGTTGCTGGCCCAAAGGTGCGGCCTTGGCATCTTGCGTGAGTTTCAACCCCGCAGCACGCAGTGCCTCCACCAGTTGTGTGCCAGTGTTGCTATGGAAGAACTGATGCACGCTCTCGGCACGTTTTGGTCCGACACCCTTGACCGATGCTAGGTCTTCAACGGAGGCCGTGAGCAATAGTTCCAGTGAAGGGAACGCATCGGCCAGAGGTTCGGACATGGTCGCCCCGACGCCATAGATACTGAGGCTGGCGATGAGCCGGGCTAGGCCACGCTCTTTGCTGCCAGCGATGCCCTTGATCAAGTTCTTCGCTTTCGTCTTGGCGAAGCCGTCCAGTTTCAGCAATTGTTCTTCGTTGAGCAGATACAAGTCTGGCAGAGTCTTGATGAGCCCTGATTCCACCAACTGTTTGGCCACCTCGTCGCCGAGACCCTCGATGTCCATCCGTTCGCGGCGTGCAAAGCCCACCACACGTTTGGTGAGTTGGGCCGGACAGCTACCCACGTCGGAGCAGACGTAGCCATAGCTGGTAGCTGATTCGTCCTTTTCAATGGAGGCGCCGCAAACTGGGCAGTTCTTTGGCCAAGCGATTACGGTCTCAGCACCCGTACGGCTTTCTTTGACCACACTCACCACTTGCGGAATGATCTCGCCTGCTTTCTCCACCACCACGTCGTCGCCCAACCGCACGTCCATCTTCTCCACCCAACTGGCGTTGTGCATACTGGCCCGGCGAACTTGTGTTCCGGCCAATTGCACGGGTGGTTCAAACTCAGCCACGGGCGTCAATTCACCGAACTTGCCAATCTCGAAGACCACACGGGCCAGCTTGGTGATGGCTTGCTCTGCTTCAAACTTGTAAGCCCGTGCCCAGCGTGGCACCTTGCTGGTAGCCCCTAGCCTGGCACGCAACGCGAAGTCGTTCACCTTCACAACCATGCCATCGGTGTCGTAAGGCAAGTCGCGTCGCTTGGTGTTCCACTCGTCGCAGAAGGCAATCACTTCGTCGATGGTTTGGCAACTTCCCGTGAGCGTGTTGACCGGGAAGCCGAGTTCGTGCAACTCGTTCAACAAAGAAGTTTGATCCTTGAAGCCATGACCTTCCACCGCGCCCACGGCATACGCGAAGAAGCTGAGCTTGCGCTTTCGGCTTTCTTTCGGGTCGAGCAACTTCAGCGTGCCTGCACTCAAGTTGCGAGCGTTGGCATAGGGTGCATCGCCACGTTTCACCTGCTCCGCATTGATGCGGACAAGCTCGGCCCGAGTCATGTAGATTTCCCCGCGCACTTCCAGCACCGCAGGTGGCGACTTGTCTCGAAGTTTCAACGGGATACTTGGTATCGTGCGGATGTTGTGCGTAACGTCGTCGCCGGTGTCGCCATCGCCTCGTGTTGCTGCGGTGGTGAGTTGACCGTGTTCGTAGGTCAACGACATGGATACGCCATCGATCTTCAACTCCACGGTATAGCCAGTGAAGTTGGCCCCAGCGGCCTTGCGGACGTCGGCATCGAACTTTCGCAAATCATCCGAGTCGTAGCTGTTCTCAATCGAGAGCATCGGCACGCGATGCGCTACTTTCGCAAATCCTTCGATAGGTGCTCCACCAACACGCTGGGTTGGACTGTCCGGCGATTGCAAGTCGGGATGGGCCGCTTCGAGTTGCTGAAGTTCCACAAGCAATCGATCAAAATCACGATCCGAAACTGTCGGCTGAGCTTCGATGTAGTAGGCGTGATTGTGTCTGTTGAGTTCATCACGGAGTTCAGCGACACGTTGTTGCGCGGAGGTCATGTAAAGCTCACTGGGCTAGTGCAGGGAATTTTGCAAGGACGGGTACAAGGACGCAAGCTCGGGAGTTACGTCATGCGTTGGATTTACCAGTTCAGATACTGACGACAGCAGGCTCAAGAACAAGTTTGAACTGCGTTCTCCTCGCTTGTGTCTCGCCGAACAGATTTGATCAACATCGACACGAAAACGCCGTTATCGATCATAACCTGTTGCAAGTCAACATGATAAGAGCGCTATCATCTGTCTCATTGTGTACACGATATTGTGTCTTGTGTGTCTCATCTGTCTCGTGGAGGGGTGTGTGGAAACTGGCGAGACACAGGACACATGTGCTGCGTGAAGAGTGTAGCTGATTTGATTTCCTTCGAAATAAGTTGACACCTCTCGCATGTCTGGCTATTCGCCACGCCTTGAATTGGTCTATCTACTAAGCAGCAAGACACGCCATGGTTCGTCGTCAAGTGATGTCGCGTTGGGTTTGGCTCTTCTTCATGCTCGCCACGAGCCTGGTAGGAGTGCTCGTAGGATGTTCGGGATCGGAGAAAGTACCGGCCCCGCCACAACCCTACGACCTCACACCGGAAGCGATGCGAACGTCGCAGTTGGGCAAACCGGTTTCAGATTCACTTGCCTCGGCCCTAGCAAAACCAACCGGGCCAGTAGCCGCACCAGTCAACGTGTTGGCGGTATCAGGTGGCGGGCAATACGCGGCCTACAACGCCGGCTTGCTGATCGGTTGGACGTGTGAGGGAACGAGACCGAAGTTTGATGTCGTTACAGGTATCAGCAGTGGCGCCATCGTTGCCGGGTATGCGTTTCTAGGCTCGAAATACGACAAACAACTGCAACGCTTCTTTACCACCACCAGTGATAAAGACCTGTTCACGTATAGCCCTGTCGTTGAGTTGATTCGGAGCGGCTCGATTGCCAATCCTAAAAAGCTTGAGAAACTCATCGAGACGGAAACAAACGACGAGTACATGTTCGATCTTCGTCAAGCGTATCAGGAAGGCCGTCGGATCTACATCGGCACCATGAACGTGCGAACTCGCAGGGTAACGATTTGGGATATCGGGGCAATCGCCTGCAGCGGACGACCTGATGCTGTGGAGCTGGTTCGCAAAGTCTACATGGCGGCAGGATCGATCCCAGGTTTGCTACCAAGTGTGAAATTCGATGTGGAGATTGAAGGCGTTCGCTACACCGAAGAACATGTGGACGGCGGCGCAGCTTGTCAGACGTTCGTTCGCTTAGGGCCAGGCACCGAACGACCAACCGATGGAGCAACTGGCTGGCTTATTGGCTCAAACCTCTACGCGATGGCCGCAGGAAAACTTTACGCCCCGCCTTTGGCAGGTAAGCTCGGGTTCCTCAAGCGCATCACAAGTACGATTTCTGCCGCACTCTACGCTCTGTATCGAGCCGAGTTGGTGAATCTCTACAGTTTCTGCGGAGTCAGTGGAATGAAGTTCCATTTGGCAACGATCCCAGAAGACGCACCCATTCCGCCGAATAGCACGACGTTCGACCCAGTCTCCATGCGGAGCTTGTTTAAACTCGGCTTCGAAAATGGTCGCAGCGGAGTGCAGTGGAGGTTGACACCACCTGGTGCGGAACTTGGTGAAGAAGAAGCCCCACGCGACCGCCCAAACACGTTCCATCTGCCTGCGAAGTAGTCTGCAAGTCTATCGCTTCAGCATGATGAACTTGTATGCCCAAGTCATGTATGTCGTACAGTTCTGGCCAACGGTGCGCTCACTCGAAACCGAGAACAGATTCGACAAGGCATCAATAGATCCAGACGGTTGATTGACTTCTGCTGTAGTCTTTGGATAATTCACCCAGCAGAGGTGGTAACGGTGTACGTTCGCGGCATGTGGATTTTTATGCTGATCTTGTTGGTGGTTACTCCACCTCGAGTTTGCACGTGCCAACACGATCACCACGATCACCACTCTCACCAACCTCAATTGCCGATTGATCCCGCTGAGCAACCCTTTGCGACACTTGCCGACTCGGATCACGACTGCCATTGTGGTGGTACAACACGAATTAGCGACACTCCGAAACGTGTGCCGATTCAGCTCGAATTCGATAATGAATTTCTACCATCCGTAACACATTGTGACATGAAGTTGTCGCATGTTGATGATTCGCAGATCGCTAAACAACTCAGCATTCCTTTGCCAGTACCTGTCTATCTTGCTACTGCACGATTGCGTACCTAGATTCACACACATTTTCCGATCCAACTCCACGATTCTTCCTTCATTGGCACTGTATTTCAGCCATTTCACTAGCAACACCGCATGCATGGCATGACGAGGACGACATGAATTTTCACCGTTGGATTGGCCCGCTTGTTTGGGCATTACTCACTATCTCTGTTGGAGCAGCAGCTTTCGTCACACGCGAAGCTTGGTGGCCCCATGTGTTTCCCGCAAATGCAACGAAATTGGAAAGTGGACATGCCCACGGTGACGACGAATCTGCTGGACATAAACACGGCAGCGATGACCGAGTGAAGTTATCGATCCAAGCACAACAGAACCTGAAGCTCGACATCGATACTGTTTTACCTCAACCCTATTCAAGGTCGATGTACATCCCCGGTGTTGTGGTTGATCGCCCGGGGGAGAGCGACCGTAGCGTATCGTCACGTTTGGCAGGCATCATTTTAAAGATTCACGGCAAACCTGGCGATACAGTGCGGGCTGGTGAGCCACTGTTTACTCTCCAGCTGGTGAGTGAGATTGTGCAAGCCACTCAACGCGAGTTCGCGACTGCAACGAAGGAATTGACCATCGCCACGGCCAACCGCACTCGCGTTGCCAAGCAGGTTGAAGATAAAGTTGTTGCTGCAACATCCTTGGTCGAGCCAGACAACCAGGTCAATCGCTCAACAACTCAAGTGCGTGGACTACGACAACAATTGTTGGCCTTCGGCCTCAGCTCTGCTCAAGTCGATCTTGCCGAGTCTGGTGAATTCGTCACTGAAGTTATGGTTTATGCACCAGGTGAACGAACCAATGAAAAGTCTCCATCTGTGGTCCTATTCGAAGTTCAAGAGCTCAAAGTGAATCTTGGTGAGACCGTGCAGGCCGGTCAAGTTTTGAGTGTGTTGGCGAACCATCAAAAATTGTTTGTCGAGGGGCAAGCCTTTAAGTCGGAAGCCTTGGCTTTGGCAAATTTGGCCGAGCAAAAAACACCTGTAGAGATTGAAATTACTGACGAAACCGCAGGCAAATGGCCAAAACAAGGCCCACTCCTCATTCATCACCTGTCGAACGTGGTGGATGCCAACACACGCACATTCGGCTTCTATCTTCCACTGGACAATCAACCACGAACCTACGAACGCGATGGCAAGACCAACTTTGTTTGGAGATACCGACCCGGTCAACGCGTTCGCTTGAAAGTGCCCATAGAGAAACTCGGTGATGATGTTCTTGTATTACCTGCTGGAGCCATCGCACGCGAAGGTGCTGAGGCATATGCATTCGTTCAAAACGGCGATCTCTTCGTACGCAAAACTGTGCGCGTGCTTTACCAGGATCGAATCGATGTCATCTTGGCAAATGACGGCAGCCTACCGGCCGGTGCATACGTTGTAAAAAATCAGGCCAACGTGTTGAATCGCGCACTCAAAGCTGCTTCAGGTGGCGACGGAGGCGGTCATGCAGGACACGATCACTGACAACCGTCGCAAGCCAAAGAACACATCGAGAACAACATGTTGAATACGGTAATCAAACTTTCGCTGCGATACCGTGGCTTTGTCGTCCTGGCTGCTCTGGTGCTTTTGGTCTATGGCAGTTACCTGGCCACAACTTTACCGATCGATGTGTTTCCTGATCTCGACCGCCCTCGCGTGACGGTGATGACCGAAGCTGCTGGGCTGGCACCGGAAGAAGTGGAAACTCTCGTCACGTATCCATTGGAAGCTGCGTTGATTGGTGCAACTGGTGTCACAGATGTTCGCACACAGTCGGGCTTTGGACTTTCAGCAGTCACTGTCGAATTTGGTTGGGGCACGGACATGAAGAGCGCACGACAAGTGGTTCAAGAAAGACTGGCCACGGTCGTCGGCGACCTACCCCCGAACCTCCGCCCACAGATGGCTCCACCCGGCGCTGTCATGGGTCAGATTGTGCTCTCCGGATTACGACGACGCTCCGGCCCGAACGGCGGCGACCTGGCTGTCGTACCTGGTACGGGCCTCTTTGCGGAGCGAATAATAACTGCCGATGGCTTGCCGAAACTCTTTGTTTGGAAGCCCATCGATCGTAACCAACTTTCAACCTGGAACGCAGTTGCAGTGGATCAAATTGTTTGGGAGGCAATCGCTGATGATGGCAGTCGAGTTGTTCGAGGAGCGATTGATGGAACCCCACAAAGCATTTACTTTGCAAATGAATTGCAGCGAAAAACTGAACTGCGAACGCTTGCGGATTGGGTCGTTCGACCTCGACTACAAAAGATTTCCGGCGTAGCGCAGGTGCTGACTGTGGGTGGCGGTAGGAAGCAGTATCAAGTGCTCGTGGATCCTATTGCGATGGACAACCACCACGTAACTATTCAACAAGTTGAAACTGCGTTAAGGGCGAACAACGGTAACGCTACGGGTGGTTTCATCGAACGAGGTGATTTGGAGACACCTTTGCGTGTCATCGGGCGGCTGGGGCCGGATGGCCCTGGCGTTGTTCGTGATCTTAAAAAGATTCCTGTTCGAACAGCAAGCAAGCGAACAATCTTGCTCGACCAAGTTGCAAAAGTTCAAGAAGGACAGCAGGTGAAACGGGGTGATGCCAGCGTCAATGGCGAGCCGGGCGTCATGATCACCATCGTCAAGCAACCCAACACGGACACCCGCTTACTGACTGCCGCTGTGGAACAAGCGATGCGTGAAGTTGAGCCTTCGTTGCCAGTGGATGTGATCCTCGAACCCAACATCTACCAACTACGTGGCTTTATTGACCGTGGAGTTTACAACGTCGGCGAGGCACTCGTCATTGGTGCTATCCTCGTGCTCGTCGTGTTATTCCTTTTTTTGCTCAACGTGCGAACCACGTTCATATCCCTGACGGCCATACCCTTGTCGCTCGTGATTACAGCGCTGGTTTTCAAAATGATTGGTTGGCTAACTGGCACAGAGTTGAGCATCAACGTCATGACACTTGGCGGCATTGCTGTAGCGATGGGTGAGTTGGTGGATGATGCGATTGTCGATGTCGAGAACATTTTTCGACGTTTGAGAGCGAACGCCCACTTAGAACAACCGCGTCCGACATTGCGTGTTGTTTTCGAAGCCAGTCGAGAAGTACGCACGGCCATTGTTTTCGGTACAGCCGTCGTGATACTTGTCTTCCTGCCACTCTTTGCACTTGGTGGAATCGAAGGTCGTTTGTTCGCACCGCTTGGTGTGGCCTACATCGTGTCGATTTTGGCATCTCTTGTTGTGTCGCTTACGGTGACGCCTGTTCTCTCGTTCTATTTGCTCGCTCAATCAAAAGCTGCTCAACGTGAAAAAGAGAGTTTGCTGCTACGTGGCCTCAAGTGGATTGCAGGTTATCTTGTTCGACTCAGCTTGAAACGTGCAACTTTGCTGCTCATCCTGACCTGGTTACTGGTTGCTTATTGCGGCTGGCGTGTAACAAAACTCGGGGCCGATTTCTTACCAGCCTTCGACGAAGGCACCGTACAAGTGAATGTCACCTTGCCTGCAGGTTCTTCAGTTGAAGCCTCGAATCGTGTCGCAGAAATCGTGGATCGGGTCATTGCCCGTTTCCGTAGTTCGGAAGTCAACCCAAAAGGTGAAGTCATCGCGTTTGGTCGTCGCACCGGACGCTCGGAAATGGACGAACACGCTGATCCACCAAACGAGAACGAATTCTTCGTGACCATCAATCCGGATTGCGGCAAGACACGTGAGCAGATCCTGGATCTCTTGCAAGATGCCATCAAGGACGAAGTCGTTGGTGTTGATGTTGAAGTTGAGCAACCGCTAGCTCACTTGATTTCACACCTCATCTCTGGCAGCACAGCACAAATTGCCATCAAACTCACTGGCGACGATTTGGACACACTGGAGCAAACTGCCAATCGCATTAAAGCCGCAGCAAGCACAGTTAGTGGTGTGAGTTCGTTGATCGTGGAACCGATTCGCAAAGTCGATGAAATACACATCCGCTTGAGACCGGATGACCTGGCCTACTACGGAATTGATCGAAACACGGTGAATCAGTTCGTGCAGACGGCGCTCAGTGGAGAAGTGGTTTCCCAAGTTGTCGAAGGTCAACGTCGATTCGATTTGCTCATTCGACTCAGCGAAAAGGATCGGGCTGATATCGCCAACCTTGGAGAACTCCGGCTCGATCTTCCACCTGACCAAGACAAACCAGATTCACCTAGGCGTCAGGTTCGCTTGAAAGAAATCGCCGACATTACGCCCCCGACGGGAGGTGATGCCGGTGCTAACCTCATCAAGCGCGAGAACACACGACGACGAATTGTTGTCCGCTGCAATGCGTCTGGTCGTGACTTAGCCAGTGTCGTGACGGACATTCGCGCTGTGGTGCAGAAATCGGTGTCACTGCCCGAGGGTTACTACATCGAGTACGGTGGACAATTCGAGAGCCAGCAAAACGCTAGCCGATTGATTGCCATTCTCGCCGGGGTCAGTCTGCTTGGCATCTTCATGGTGCTCTATGTATTGTTCCGTTCGACACGGATTGTTTTGCAGATTTTAAACGCCATCCCCACGGCTTTCATCGGAGGTGTGCTTGCGCTCGTGATCACCGGACAAACGCTCACAGTTGCTAGCCTTGTCGGGTTTATCTCACTAGGTGGCATTGCCGTACGCAACGGTATCTTGCTCGTCACGCATTACATCCACTTGATGAAAGAAGAGCGTGAAGGCTTCACGACGACGATGGTATTACGTGGTAGCCTCGAACGGCTGGCTCCGGTGCTCATGACAGCACTAACGGCTGGCATTGGACTAATACCACTTGTAATTGAAGGCCATAAACCAGGTCGTGAGATTTTATACCCGGTAGCAACAGTGATCCTCGGTGGGTTGTTCACAAGTACGTTCTGCGAGTTCCTTCTTCACCCAGGGTTGTTCTGGCGATTTAGTGGGAAGGATGCTGAGCGAATAGCATCAAAAGCAACGAAAGATGATGGGCTGGACGATCCTGACCCAAAGCAAACAACAGCGGATGTGATTTCATTGCAACTCGATCAAACCTCATCGGAGTCGAACAAGTGAAACGTTTTTTTTCCCTCCTGATCATACCGTTCATGTGCATCATCGGTTGTGGCGTGGCAACATCACCGGTGACTCCGACAAAACCGGTTACCGACAAGCCTCATCAGCATGACCACGCTGATGTTGGCCCATCCGGAGGTACACTGATTCTTTGGGGAGAAGAAGAATACCACTGCGAGTTAGTGATTGAAGTTGGCCCTGGTGCAGTCACAGTTAACGTGTTGGATGGCAACCTGAAAAAACTCGTTCCGATTGATGCCAAGACATTGTCGCTAACACTTCAAGCAACTCCGCCAGTGGTACTCACGCTGACACCCAAACCCAACGAGGGCGACACTGCTGGGAAAAGTTCGCGCTTCGTAGTTACCAATGATTCTCTGAAAGCTAACAAATCCTGGAAGGGTAGTCTTACAGGGAAGGTTAACGGCAAGAACTACGTTGGCGATTTTGAACAAAAGTCAGCGGAGAAGAAGTAATGTGATGTTGATCTTGGCCCGAATGTAACAAGTAGGTTATTGTGTAGTCATGTTTCGTTTGGCGTTGTTGCTGTTCTACCTGTCGGTGTCCGTCTTTGGCGCACCACCGTGCTGCTGCGCTAAGCCTCCATTGGCAATTTCAACAACACCGCTGACTCCGACTCCATCAAACAGTTCAGGTTGCCCACTCTGTGCAAAGAAGGAAGTACCCGCCTCACCAAACAAGCCGGCCAAGCCAGCCCCAACTCAGAAGTCCGCTTGTGCCTGTGCCAAAATTGGGCCGAGTCTATCGACATCAAGCTCGGTTGATGACACTCCTCGTCAAGTACGTAACTGCCCGATCATTGCGCCAACCTTTCACCTCGGACTATCTTTTGCCATGCGGTGTGACGTGTCTACTTCTGATACGCCATCTTCCTTCTGCGCTGTTCATCTCTCCTCGGTTCGTCTCCGCTGTTAGATCGATGAAGTGCGTTTAACTTCTCGATTCTTTCAACCATACTCGCTGTCGGCTAACGTCAGCACGGAGAAAACTCATGTACCGAATCATTCTGTTGATCGTTTTTTGCGCATGCCTCGTAGGCTGTTCCAAAGCACCCGATGCGACGACCAAGCCAACTTCAGGTCACGACGACCACGACCTGTCATCTCAACATGGCGGAGTGTTAGTTGAAATTGGTGACAACGTGGCCCATGCCGAAGCAGTTTTTGAAGCGAATGGCACAATCCGACTCTTTATCTTGGGTCGAAATGCAAAGACAGTTCTTGAAATTCAATCTCAAACGATGGAAGCCTTTGCAACGCCCGAAGGTGGAACATCCGCGACGAAGATCCTGTTTGAAGCAGCACCACAAAACGGCGACACACCTGGGAAATCAAGCGTGTTCGTTGCCAAACTACCATTGTTGCTTATCGATCCATCGATGTCGATCAGCATCCCGAATGTTCGAGTCGGCGACGACCGTTACAGAATTGCTTTTAGGCGATCGGCTGTATCCACGACTCATGACGCAATGCCGACGAAACGACCAGACAGCGAAGCTGATCTTTTGTTCACGAAGCCCGGTGGTTTGTACACGGAAGCTGACATCAAAGCTAATGGGACAAAGGTGCCAGGTGAGAAGTATAAAGGCATCAAGTCGAATCACAACACAGAAGCGAAACCTGGTGACAAGATCTGCCCGATCTCTGAGACTCTCGCGAATCCACAGTTCACTTGGATCATTGGCGGCAAGACCTATGAGTTCTGTTGCACACCATGCGTTGAAGAATTCGTCGACTTGGCGAAAGTCAAACCGGCTAACGTGAAGCCGCCGGAGTCCTATCGCAAGAAGTAACTTGTTTGTTGTCTCTCGCCGTTACTTCATAATCGGAGTGACGGCGGGGAACGTCTCCTCCATCAATAAGCCGGATAGTTCTGCTGCAGCCATCCATGCTTCGCCCAACGCACGATTGTATTCGAGCTTGGCCTCCGCAACTGCACGCTGCGACTGCAGTACGCGCAGATACTCAATCACTCCGCTTTCAAGTTGTTTTTTCACAAATGCAACAGTCTCTTCGGCTTTAGGTATGAGCACTGTGCGGTACCTGTCAGCTCGCTTTTTAGCAGCAGCATAAAGACGGTACGATGTTGCCACACGCTCAGCCAAGGTGTTTTGTACACGCGTTACGTCCAACGTTGCGGCCAACACTTCGGCTCTTGCTGCCCGAATGTTCCCCTGATTCTTGTTTCGCAAGACAAGAGGAACACTCAAACCAACCGACCAATCGTTTGACAGGTTTTGATTCTGCCGAACATATCCAACCGAACCTGTCACGTTCGGGATCAACTCCGCCTCAGCACGTTTTACGGCAGCTTTGGCACGCTCAACCGCCACAGATGCACTGCGTGCCTCGGGGTGCAGTTCCATCACCATATCGCGCACAATATCGAGATCGTATTCCGGCAGAGGTGAATCAAGATCAACAACAAGGGAACCGATGGCTACACGAGCATCGCCGACTTGAGCAGATAGTCGACGTTCTACTGCAGGCAACTCACGCTCAACTGCTTCGAGATCTGTTTGAAATCGTTCGAGCTCAAATTCCAACGGGAGAACATCGCCACGTGTTAACGGGCCAACTGGATTTTTCTCGGCTTTCGTCGCTTGTTCGACGGAACTCTTTGCGAGTTTTAAGATATCGTTCAGTACGTCACGTCGTCGCTGAAGAGCAACAAGTTCATACGCACCTGCACGCACCGATCCGGCAATGGTATATCGCTCACTCAGAATGTTTAACGTCGCTTGATCGACCTCTCGTGCTGCAACCGCTTGACCGAGTGAAAGCTTTCTACCAAGTACAAACTCTTGACTGATCTGCGGAAACAGTAGGCCCATCGGGCCAGTACGGTCGCCCAGTTCATCTGCAGAGAAACTAAACACTGGATTCGGCCCAAGTCCTGCTTGAATCATCCGCCCCTGTGCAGCATCCACGAGAGCATTGGCACGAGCCAAACGAGGATTGGCAGCTAAAGCAGTTTGTACAAGGGAGTTGACATCGCCACTATTCGGGCTCAACGTTATGGATTGAGCTTGAATGATGTTCGACGGTGATTCTGTCTTTAAGGGCGACGAACTGATCCTGTGCTTCCCGTAGGTACCAGTGTTCGGCCTCGACGGATCTAACGGTAGTTGTGAAGTCGTTGAGCATCCCACAGCCAACCCGACAGCACCAAGAACCAACCAACGTGAGAGATCTACTGTACGGTGCAGCATGCGCGAACAACCAAAAAGGCATTGTCTTGGTTTATCGGCGTTATAACCGCTTCAGCTTGTGTCATTTATCACACGTGCCATTTTTGACGGCGCACGACATTGTCCTGGATGCGGGCTGCGGAAATTGCAAATTCACAACAAGAGCAGCCCACGTACGCGGGCTGCTCACCATCAGTTTACTTCTTGAAATCACCTGCACGGATGATGACCAGCTTCTTGGGATCAACGTACTTCTTGAACGCAGCTTGAACCTTTTCTGGCGTCAGGGCCAGGATCGCTTTTTCCTGCTCAGCGGAGAAGGCGAAGGTTCGGCCCAGGTTCAGGTTCGAGATGATCTGAGAAGCAATCGCCGCGTCGGTCGTGCGGCCAACCTTCTGGGCTTCCAGGTAGGCTTGCTTCGCATCGGACACTTCCTTTTCGGTCGGGCCATCCTTCAGGAATCGTTCGAGTTCTTCCTGCACAGCGACGCTCACTTTGTCGATGTTCGTCGGGTTGGTGCTGACGGTGACCGTGAGTTGAGCCACAGCATCACGTGACGAAGCGGTGAACCCGGAGGTCGCACCGTACGAAAGGCCATCCTTCTGACGGATGCGGTCGCCCAATCGCGATGCCAAGGTGCTGCCGCCGAAGATGAAGTTGCCGATCCGCATCGCGGCGTAATCCGGGTCCTTCTCCGAGAGCGAGAAAATCGTACCGGCCAAATACTCGGCGTTCGACTTGTCCGGCGTCACGATGTCGTCCTTGAAGCCGTTGACCTTGTCGTCCACTTTGCGATCAATCCGCTTCACTGGCACGTTCGACTTCCAACCGACGAGCATTTCCTTCACCAGTTTGAGTGCTGTGTCCTGGTCGAAGTCGCCGACGATGGCCAACTCCGCTTGCGAGGCACCCAGTTGCTTCTCGTAGATCGACTTGACCTGATCGAGCGTCACATCTTCGACACGCTTCAGGTTTTCCTCAATGGTCGGCACGTAGCGTACATCGTCGAGCGAGTACGGGTTAAGCGTCCGGCTGAGGGCGTTGTTCGCGAGTGTTCCCGGCTCGGTCTTCCCGGCGGTGAGGCCCGAGACCATCCGACGTTTCGAGGTTTCGAATTCCTCTACTGGGAACGCCGGTTCACGGAGGATTTCGCCCAGCAGTTTCAGGGCTTGCGGCAACGTGTCCTTCTTCGCATCGATGCTGAAGGTCAACTGACCAGCGGTTCCGCCACCGCCTCCGCCACCACCGCGTGGGCCCCGACCACCACCGCCGCCACCGGCACCCACGTTGATGCGCACGCCAAGTGCATCGAGTTCTTCGCGCATCGCTTGGCGGTCGTGCTTCTTGGTACCGGCCATCATCATGCCTGGCAGCATCCCCGCTGCCGTGTTCATATCTTTCAGCGATTCTTCGTTGCCGTAGTGCAGGGTCAGCACCAACGAAACCGTCTCACCGCGGTTCTTCTTGGCCAGCAGTCCCGCTTTCAAACCACCCTCTTCGACGACCTTCAATCGGGTTTCAAGATTGGCCGGAGACGAGTCAAAAGCTTCGCCAGCCGCACCGACCACGCCGCCCTTGTAGTCCTTCACGATGGACTCAATCGCAGGGGCACTTGGCACTGCCAGGCGGGCCGATTCCGTGGACGGAATGTAAACACCGACCGTGCGGTTCGGCTTCACAAAGTAGGTTCTCGCCACGCGGTTCACATCGTTCGCCGATACGGCTGCAATGCGGTCTCGTTGCAGGAACAGCAACCGCCAGTCGCCGAGGGACGATGCGGAGCTAAGCGCCTGCGACATCCCTTGGGCGTTCGATTGCAACTGCTCGGCGTTTCGCTTGCTGCGGACTTTGGCCTTGTTCACTTCGTCGTCGGTAAACGCCACATCACCCATTGTTTCCAGGGTTTTGATAAGAGTCTCTCGCACGGTATCGAGCTTCTCCGGTTCACAGGATGCGGACGAGAAGAACAGGCCCGGATCGTGGGTGCTGCCCGCGCCGGCGAAGGCCGACGTGGCGAGTTTTGATTCCACGAGTGCCTTGTTGAGCCGGCCGTTTGGTGCTTGCGAAATGATCCCGCTCATCAGATTGATGGGTGCCCAATCAACGTGCGAGGCCGACGGAACGTGGTAGGCCACGCCCACCGACGCCACTGCACCGACGCGGCGGAGGGTGACGATCCGCTCGCCGTCCTGAGCCGGTTCTTCGGTGTAAGTCGGATCGAGTTTGCGTTCGGGCTTCGGCAGACTGCCGAGATACTTTTCAATGAGGGCCAGGGCCTTGGCTTCCTCGAACTTGCCGGTGACGATCAGCACGCAGTTGTCGGGCTGGTAGTACTTCTTGTAGAAGGCCTGGAGGTTGTCGATTGGCACGCGCTCGATGTCGGATCGGTTGCCGATGGTCGATTTACCGTAGTTGTGCCATTCATAGGCTGCCGAGTAAATCCGCTGGTTGAGGATCGACCCCGGGTTGTTCTCGCCGCGTTCGAATTCGTTGCGGACGACGCTGAACTCGGACATCAGATCTTCACGCTTGATGAAACTGTGCACGAGCCGGTCGCATTCCATGGCGATGCCGAATTCGAGGTTCTCGTCGGTCGCGGGCATCGTCTCGAAGTAGTTGGTGCGGTCGCTGTTGGTGGTACCGTTGAACTGTGCACCGTGGTCTTGCAACGACTTAGAAATCTTCGGGTAGGTCGGTGTGCCCTTGAACACCAGGTGTTCGAGTAGGTGGGCCATGCCCGATTCGCCGTAGCCTTCGTGGCGACTGCCGACGAGGACGGTCATGTTGACGGTCACGGTCGGCCGCGAGGCTTCCGGGAAGAGCAGCACCCGCGCACCGTTGGCGAACTTGTACTCCGTAACGCCTTCGACCGTCGCCACCTTCTTGGGCGGCTCGGCCGCGAGCGCGACCCCGCTTACGAACACCAAAGTGAATAAAGACAAACCGCGCATCTCGACTTCTCCAGGAGTAACGATGCAAAATGGGAGAGGGGTAATCCTACTGGAAGTACAGGCCAAAGCGTTGAGTGAATTCCCTCAAACCGCGCTCAGCAGCGATGCCTTTTCGGAGCCGGAAGCGTCAGCGACGGTCTAGTCTTGCGAGCGTCAAACGAAGCGCTTTACGAGCACGAAGCGTGAGCGAGTCGGGTTTTGGATGTTGGCGTTCCACCTGAACGCGCTCAGCTCCGCTAACGCTACGCATCGCGGCTAAGTCGATCTGTTGACGCAACATACACTCAATTGAAGTGACTTCATCCAATCTGTTAGCCGCGATGCGAAGTGAAACGAAGCTGAGCGTGTTTGACGCTTCTTGCGAGCCGCGAACGAAGCGCTTTACGAGCACGAAGCGTGAGCGAGTGGGGTTTTGGTTTTGGCGAACGGAACAACGTGAGTGTGCGGGTGTTTTTTGAATCAAATCACACCGGCACACTCACGTTGTGCCGTTCGCCTGAAACTTACTCGCTGAACTTCTCCGGCAACGCGTTCACGATCCGCACCGTTTCAACGCTCACCTTCACCACTTGCCCGACCAGCCGAATAATGTACTCCGGGTCGTCTTCGCGGTTCGGGTCACTCTCGATGCCGCTGCGTTTGTCTTCGCTCTTCTGATACTGATCGATCACCCAATCCAGCGCACTGCGATTGCCCAGGCGATACTCGAACACCACCGGCGGAATGCCCGCAAGCATCAGCGACGGGTTCATTCTCCAGCACGAAGCCTGAGCGCGTGGACGTCTCCTGCTGCTATTTGCGGGCTCACTCGGCGTCCCAGACGCGGGCGGTCTTGTCCCCGGAAGTGGTGACGATCCGCTTGCCGTCCGGGCTGAACGCCACGCCCCTCACATAATCGGTGTGCCCCACGAGTTTGCGGAGTTCCTGGCCGCTCTCGGCGTCCCAGACACGAGTGGTCTCGTCGATGGAAGCGGTGACGATCCGCTTGCCGTCCGGGCTGAAAGCTACGTTAAACCCTAAGATATATACATGCCCGGTATTCCCCTCGAGTATGTGGAGTATCTTGCCGCTCTGGACGTCCCACACGCTGGCGCTCCCGGCAGCTGAAGCGGTGGCGATCCGCTTTCCGTCCGGGCTGAATGCCACGCTGAACACACCCAATTCCCCCGTCAATATCAGTGGCTTATCTTGCGCGAGCAGTGGGTAGGCCTGTGGAATCGTTAGCAGAACCGCCAGGGTCAAAAAAGCTTGAAGGGGGAGCGTACGGTTCATGATGCACTCCGGGGAGGGTCTGAAATAGAATCAGGCACGTGATCGGGCGTTGCAACTTCCGTCTGTCTTGATCGCGCTCAGTTTCTGAATCCACCGGTATTGTACCAGACAAAGAAGTACGAATGTAAACGAGCAGACAATTGTGTGAGATCAGAAATGGGAGCTGGCACGTTGATCAGAGGTGACAAAATCCTTGTTCATTGTGACATTGCGATGGTCGTCGCACACTCGCTGCACTTCGTTCGCGGAGTGGACTAAGTAGCACCGCAAACACGTCTTTTGCGTCACTAAAGCCTCAAAAAACCCATTTCGCGCCAATTCAATAAACCGAGTTGACTTGATGTGTGTCAGCGCTTCATTGTGTCTCGTGGAGGGGGGGTGTGAAAAATGACGAGACGCAAGACACAACGGCACTCGGTGGAACGTCGTCGAACGCCCGAGACGATCACGCACCCGCCTAGACCGAGCACCAAGGCGTTCATTCACCGCGCGAGAACTTGCGCCCGAGCAAGCCGAACAGACCTTCGATCGTCAGCGCCAACACGGCCGCTGGGATCGCACCTTCGAGCATGAGTGGCAGATCGCCTTTATCGATCCCTCGCAGGATCGGCTTACCGTACCCACCGGCCCCGATGAACCCGCCGAGGGTTGCCGTGCCAATATTAATGACCGCGGCGGTTCGCACCCCAGCAAGGATCGTTGCGGCGGCTAGTGGCAGTTCAACTCGCCACAGGACGGCCAACGGTGGCAGCCCCAGCGCGTTGGCCGATTCACGGAGCGAACTTGCGATACCCGTCAACCCCGTGTGCGTGTTCCGCACGATCGGCAGCAGGCTGTAAAGAAAGAGGGCGGCGATGGCCGGTGGTGCCCCGGTGCCCTGATCGAACAACCACTTCGTCACCGGGATCATGAATAGCAACAGGGCGAGGGAGGGAATCGTTTGGAGGAGACCGCAGGCCGCCAGCACCACTTTCGCTACAACCGGCCGACGCGCGGCCAGGATGCCAAGCGGTACGCCGAGCAGTACGGCGACGGCGAGCGAAGGCACCACGAGCCGCAAGTGCTCCCACGTGAAAATGAGCAGCCTCTCGGCCAGACTCGGATCAGTGGTCACGGTCACCGTACCAAGTTCGGCCCGTACAAACTCGGACGCGACTTCGCCCTCGGACCGCTTCTCGGCCTGCACAGCCGCGTTCAGCCGTTGCATTCGCGCCTCATCGATCCGCCCTTCCAAGCGAAGCAGGCTCGCCACCACTGCAGGGTAGCGTTCCGCGAGGTCGGCCCGATAGAGCCAGACGGCCTGATAGGCCGGGAAGAAGTGTTGGTCGTCGAGCAATACCAGCAGATCGTACTGGGCAATTTCGCCGTCGGTGGTGTACACCTCGGTCAGATCGATCGCCTTCTCCACGAGTGCACGGTACGCCAGGGTGTGGGCCATTCCCTGCACACTCTTTTGGGGCAGGCCGTAATGCCGCTTCAGCCCCGGCCAGCCGTCAGAACGGTCAAGGAACTCGGGGATGAACCCACAGCGCAACTCCGGATGGGCTTGCAGGTCGGACGTCCGGGTGATGCCCTTGGAGGCGGCCACGTCCTTCCTCATACCGAGCGCGTAATTATTCCGGAACCCGAGCGGCTTGCTCTTGCGAATGCCGTGGATCGCCAGGGCGGCGTCGAGATCGGGCACGTCTGCCTTGAGGATTTCCTTGAGGATCGTGCCGGTGTATTCGGGGTAAGCGTCGATGTCCCCTTGGGTCAGGGCCAGCCAGTTCGTTGCCGTGCTGCCGAGATCGTCGCGCCGGGCTGGTATACCGGTGCCTCGGGCCAGTTGGGTGCCAATCTCCGCGAGGAGGACGGATTCGGTAAACTTCTTCGCCCCGATCACCACGGGCTTGTCGGCCGGACGCGAGCAACCGAGTACCAGGAAAGATAGGAGTAGTACAACACGTTTCACGCCGGCACCTCGGGCCCACGCTGGGCTTGAACGAACCGGGTCACGAACTCGTCCGCAGGGCGGTGCCACAGCTCCCCCGGACTGCCTTCTTGTACGATACGCCCCTCGCGGAGCAACACGACTCGGTCGGCGAAGTATGTTGCCTCGCCCAAGTCGTGCGTGACGAGAACCACCGTTTTACCAAGCCGCCGGAAGATGTCGCGGAGTTCGCCTTGGAGGTCGGCCCGGACGAGTGGATCGAGTGCCCCGAGTGGCTCGTCGAGCAATAGAGCGCCCGGGTCGAGCAGGAGCGAACGCATCAACCCGACCCGTTGCCGTTGCCCGCCGGAAAGCTGGTGTGGGTAACGATCCAACGCATCGATCGGGAATCGGGTCAGTTCGGCGAGTTCGGCGACTCGTGTGGCGGTCGCGGCGGGGTTGTGGCCGAGGTGTTTGGCCATGAGGGTGACATTTCCGCGTGCCGTCAGGTGCGGGAACAGTCCACCGTCCTGGATGACATACCCGACCCTACGACGAACGGCCTGGACCGTTGCAGGGTTGACTGGCTCTCCGTTGAACGTGACGGTTCCAGCGTCCGGCTGGACGAGGCCGATGAGCAGTCGCAGAAGCGTGGACTTGCCACAGCCGCTCGGCCCGATGAGGGCCGTGGTCTGGCCTGCGGGAATATCCAGCGAGAGCGGGCCGAGAACTGTCCGCCCGGCATAACACTTTTCCACCGCTCGGAGTGCGAACATCAGGATGTCACCGCCACGCCCTTCCAGAAGGCCACTCTCCCGGCGATCTCTTTTGCCGCGTCCTTCGGCTCGGGGTAGTACCACGCCGCGTCCGTGTTCTCCTTACCGTCCACTACCACGGTGTAGTAGCTGGCGGTGCCCTTCCATCCGCACACGGTATGCGTGCTACTCGGTTTGAAATGCTCCGTCTTCAGTGCGTTCGCCGGGAAGTAGTGATTCCCCTCGACGACCACAGTTTCGTTCGACTCCGCCACTACAGTACCGTTCCACATCGCTTTCATGCTAAGCTCCATTGGGTTGTTATCGTTTGTCGAGCAGACTGACACGCCGTTCTTATCGCTGAGGTTCGCACGGACTCCCACGTTCAACGGCCGTCAGCTCAAGGACCGCGAAGTAGTTCTGGTCGTCCGTCCATTGTGAGTCCAGTCGTAGCCCGCACGCGGCGGCACGTGCAGCAAGTTTCCGCACGTCGTACTTATGCGAGTTCTCGGTGTGGATGGACTCGCCCGGCAGGAAGTCGAACACCGTCGACCCTACCCGCACCCGTTGCTGCCATTTGCTCACGAGGTGCATCTCGATCCGCGATCGCTCGGCATTGTAGAACGCGTGGTGGCGAAACGCCGATGGATCGAAGTCGGAACCAAGTTCACGGTTCATGCGCACGAGCAGGTTGCGATTAAAAGCGGCCGTGACCCCGGCGGCGTCATTGTAGGCCTGCTCCATCACCGCGACAGGCTTGACAAGGTCCACCCCAAGCAACAAGCCACCCCCTTGGCCGACGAGCCTGGCCACCTGCCGGAGTAAGGCATCTGCCTCGAAAGGCTCAAAGTTGCCGATCGT
>JBBRME010000065.1:0-21159 GCA_038230995.1 Gemmatales bacterium | reverse complement strand
GTCGAGGGGGCCAAGCCACTGGTGGAAGTGATCTCCGACGCCAAGACCGGCGAGATCAAGCACGACCGCACCGGGCAGACGGCCCCGCCGAAGTTCCCGTTCAACCATGCCGGGTATACCGATGAAAAGGACTCGCCACGCCGCGTGAAGTTCGGCAAGTGGCTGACCTCAAAGGACAACCCGTACTTCGCCAAGAGCTACGTCAATCGGATCTGGAGTTACATGACGGGTATGGGCATCATTGAACCGGTGGATGACATCCGCGCGGGCAACCCGGCCAGCAACCCACAGCTACTCGATCGGCTCACCGCCGACTTCGTGGCCAGTGGCTTCGATACCCGCAAGCTGATTCAGACCATCTGCAAGAGCCGGACGTATCAGCTCAGCTTGCACGCCAACAAGTTCAATAAGGACGACGACGCCAACTACAGCCACGCCCTGCCACGCCGGCTCCCCGCCGAGGTGTTGTTCGATTCCATCCACGTAGCCGCCGGGGCCAAGAGCAAGTTGCCGGGCCTGCCGGTGGGTGCCCGCGCTGCCCAACTGATCGACAGCAATGTCGACTTGCCGGGGGCGTTCCTCGAACTGTTCGGCAAGCCAGTGCGGGAGAGTGCTTGCGAGTGCGAACGCAGCAACACCATGATGCTGGGGCCAGTTCTGGCGATGGTGAACGGACCAATCGTGGGTGATGCCATCCGCGATCCGAACAACTCCATCGTGACCTTCACCGAGAAGGAAAAGGACGACGCCAAGGTGGTCGAAGAGATCTACCTGAACGTGCTTAGCCGGAAGCCCACGGCGAAGGAGACCGAGGTCGGCATCCAAGCCGTCCGCGGTGCTGGAAACGATCACAAACTTCTGCTGGCCGAGTACCTCAAGCACAAGAAAGCCTTTGACGACTACGATGCCAACCTGACCACCAAGCTGCCAGACTTCGAGAAAACGCTGAAAGCCGAGCGCCCCACCGAGTGGACAAGTGCGAAGCCCAAGACAGCGAAGTCTGCCGCAGGGGCAACCGCTGACAAGCTCGACAAGAGCAGCACGGTGACAATCAACGATGACGCCAGCGTGTTCGTGACCGGGCCGAAGGAACAGATTGATCAATACACGCTGACGTTTGAAGTGAAGCAGAACGAACCACTCCAAGGTCTGCGTTTGGAAGCCTTGAGCGACGACAAACTGCCGGGCAAAGGCCCAGGCCGAGCCGACAACGGCAACATCGTGTTGCAGGAACTGACCGTGAGCACCAAGGGCGAGAAGGACGAGAAAGCCAAACCCGTGAAGTTGAAGAACGCCCAGGCCACCTTCAGCCAAGCGACGTTTGAAGTGGCCAAAGCCGTCGACGGCAACGTGGCCACCGGTTGGGCACTGGTGCCAGAAACCGGCAAGAACCACACGGCCATCTTCTCCTTCGACAAGCCGATTGATGCCAAGAACGGCCAGACCATCACCATCAAGCTCGATCAGCGATTCGGCACCGGGCACACACTGGGCAAGTTCCGCTTGTCATTCACCAACGATGCGAAGCCGAAGCTCAACCCCACTGTGGCCAAGGACTTGTTGGTGATTGTGGATACCCCTTCCGAGAAGCGCACGCCGGAGCAGAAGCAACGCCTTCGCAATGAATTGATCAGCAAGGATGCGGAATACGCCCGGCTGCGTGCTGCCATTCCGCTTGCCCCACCGACAGATCCACGATCCGTTGGTGCACAAGACCTTGCCTGGGCACTGATGAACACGCCGGCGTTCCTGTTTAATCGGTAGTTCACTTGAGAGTATTCCGCTCACGCCGTGAGCGGGTTACTCTCAAGCACCCCTCCTTCTACGTTCACGCCGACGGAAGAACTTGAGCATCTCTTCAAAGTGCTGACCGTTAGTTCGGGCCTCCAGCACGTCAGCTCCGCTTTGGCGGAGCTTGGTCATGTTCGCGGTTTGCCGTTGTGCAGCCTGTGCTGCGTAGTCGCGGCGAAAGCCTGCATCGTCGGTATCCAGCAACACCAAGTCACCCGTTTCCGGGTCAACCGTTTGCAGTAACCCCACGGCGGGCAACTCGGTTTCGCGCTGGTCGCTGATGCGTACGCAGATCACGTCGTGTTGTTGGGCCGTGCGACGAAGGGCTTCCGCAGGCACATCGTGAAAGTCCGAGAATAGGAACACAATAGCCCGACGCTTCTGCACCTTGTTGAGGTGATCGAGTGCCGTGCGAAGGTCGGTGCCTTGCTGCTTCGGCTCGAAGTACAGAATGTCACGCAGCACCCTCAGGACATGCTTGGTGCCTTTACTCGGCGGTACGGATTTCTCCACAGCATCGGTAAAGCAGAGTAGGCCGATGCGATCGTGATTACTCACCGCGCAGAAAGCCACGAGCGCTGCAAGCTCCGCCGCTACCGTTTTCTTGGTCTGTGCCTTGGTGCCGAATTTCAAACTGCCGGACACGTCTATCACCAGCAGGATGGTGAGCTCGCGTTCTTCGATGTACCGCTTGATGAACGCTGTGCCGGTGCGGGCGGTCACGTTCCAGTCGATCTGCCGGACATCATCACCGGGTTGGTACTCGCGCACCTCATCGAACGACAACCCGCTGCCTTTGAAGGCCGAGTGATACTCGCCACCGAATAACGTCTGCACGGCTCGCCGTGTGCGGATGTGCAACCGTCGCACTTGCCGGAGGACATCTGCGGGAAGCATTAGATGGCATCCGGGTCGAGGCCGAGTTCACGTAGTTTGGCCGCGAGTTTCTCCTTGGCAATACGTTCCGCTTCAGCCTTAATTCGCTGTGTTTCGGCCTTAGTTCGCTCGGCTTGTGCTTTCTTCCGTTCGGCGGCGATTTGAACCTCGGCTTCTTCTGCACGCTCCTCGGCTTCTTCTGCACGATGCAGGTATTCAGTACCTTCCGCCATCAACTGGTTGTAGTTGAGGAAGAGCTTCTCATCCGGCCCGAGGACGGCAAGTTTGCCAATGTCGTCTCGTACGAAGCGAATGCCCAGCCGGGTACTGGTGTACTCGAACGGATCCTCAACCTCAACTAGGCGAGTTGACTGCCAAGTGTAGATTTTCAGTTCGTGCCGCAGCGGGTCAATCTCGAAGTACTCCTCGACGCGTTGCTTCTCGTAGAACTCCAGCTTGTAGGCACGTTCCGCACGGCGATTGCCTCGGGAGAGTACTTCGAAAATCACCTGCGGAAAGATGTTGGCTTCCCTGAATACGATGTAACTGAACCGCTCCATCCGCGGGCGACCGAACGCCATGAACACATCTGGTGCAATGGATTCACTCGGGTCACCTTCAACCGTGTAGATCAACATGTCTGCCGAGATGGCGACGTCTTCCTGCTTGTCGAACAACCGAAGCAAGTTCTGCTTGATCAGGACGATCCATTCCCACTGGACATCGTTATCGGCCAGCGGCTTGCCATCCGAATCTGGGTACATCGGGTCGTAGACCGCGCGCTGCAGCACTTTCATGATTCGCTCCGCCTCGCATCGTAAGTTACATCTTACCGGATCGCCTTCCCTCTCGTCGAGCGAATCATGCGCTGTGTTCTTGCCTTGGCTCTGTGTTGTGTCGTCGTGGCCAGCGGCTTCGCTGCGGATGGCCCGCCCAAGCTCCAGCACGAGTTCCGTGCTGCGTGGGTGGCCACCGTTGCCAATATCGACTGGCCCAGCAAACCGGGTCTGAGCGTCGAAGATCAGAAGAAAGAACTGATTGCAATTCTTGATCGCTGTGTGGAACTCAAGCTCAACGCTACCGTGTTTCAGATTCGCCCGATGTGCGATGCCCTCTATGAATCGAAGCTCGAACCGTGGAGTGGTTTCCTCACCGGTACGCCGGGCAAGAACCCAGGCTACGATCCTCTGAAGTACGCCATCGATGAAAGCCATCAGCGCGGGCTGGAACTACACGCCTGGTTCAACCCGTATCGTGCCTGGCACCCCAGTGCCAAAGGCGAAGTACCCGCGAGTCACCTGGTGAAGACTCGGCCCGATCTCGCCAAGAAGTACGGCAAGCACCATTGGCTCAACCCTACGCACCCCGAAGTGCAAAAGCACAGCCTGAACGTCATCCTCGACGTGGTGAAACGGTACGACCTTGATGGCATTCATCTCGATGATTACTTCTACCCCTATGCCGAACTCGACACAGACAAGAAAGAGATCCCCTTCCCAGACGACGACACCTGGGAGACCTACACAAAAGTCGGTGGCAAGCTGGCCCGAGACGACTGGCGACGCGATGCCGTGAACACCTTTGTGAAGGAGATGTACACCCAAGTACACAAGGAGAAAGCCTGGGTGAAGGTGGGCATCAGCCCGTTCGGCATTTGGCGGCCTGGTTTCCCGAAAGGTATCCAGGGCTTTGATCAGTACGCCAAGCTGTATGCCGATGCCAAGCTCTGGCTGAACGAAGGTTGGGTAGACTACTGGACCCCGCAACTGTACTGGCCCATCAAGCAAGAACCGCAGAGTTACCCGGTGCTATTGAAGTGGTGGGCAGAAGAGAACACGAAGAAGCGGCACCTCTGGCCGGGGAATATCCCCAGCCGCGTGGGTACGAATACCAAGAACTGGACGGATACAGAAATTGGCGAGCAGATTGAAGCGACACGCAAACAGACCGGGGCCAGCGGCAACGTCCACTTCAGCATGAAGGCCATGATGAAACCTGATGCCGCGGTATCGAAGGACATGGCCAGCAAATACAAGGATCTGGCCTTGGTGCCTGCCAGTGCCTGGCTAGATGACAAACCACCGGTGGCACCAACACTGGAGAGCACTGACAATGGCTTGTCACTCACGGTCACTGCGCCGAAAGATGCTCTGTTTGTGCTGGTACAATTTCGTGATGGCGACACTTGGAATGCTCAACGAGTCGGGTTGAAGGACAACAAACTGGATTGGAAGCTCGGCACAGTCAGCGAAGTGCACGTCACTTCCATAGATCGTGCAGGCAACCTCAGCAAACCAACAGTGTGGAAGAAGTAAGTGTTGCTGAGCAGTGCCCATGCGGGCACCAGATTCTACTCTTTTCGCTGAAGCAAATGAGCTGACATCCTCCGCTCGCCAAGCATATACTTTGACTATCCAACCTTGGTCGCCTTCTGTGCGACCAAACGACACTCTCTCCACCACGTCGAGGTTTTTTATGCGTTGGTCGATTCCGTTAGTACTGCTGTTGGCGTGTGTGCTGCCCGCATTGGCACAACCTAAACCGAAAGCCCAGGCCAAGCCGATCGCGGCTACGGCCCCAGAAACCCTGAAGGTCGCCAAGGGCTTCAAGGTCGAACTCCTCTACACGGTGCCGAAGGAAAAAGAAGGCAGTTGGGTGTGCATGACCAACCTGCCGGATGGCCGATTGGTAGTGAGCGACCAGTACGACAAGGGGATGTACCTCGTTACCCCACCGAAGTTGGGTGAGAGTATCGAACCCAAAGTCGAGCCGATGAACCTGCAGTACAAGGGCAAGCTCTTCGGCATGGCCCAAGGGCTGTGCTGGGCGTTCGATGGCCTGTACGTGGTGGTCAACGGCGAGAACTCCGGCCTGTTCAAAGTGACCTCATCGAAGAAAGACGGCCCACTCGATACCGTTGAACTCCTTCGCAAGTTTGATCAAGGCGGCGGCGAACACGGCCCGCACGCCGTGATGAAGCACCCCGATGGCAAGCGCCTTACCGTGGTGTGCGGCAACCAAACCAAGATGGTGAAGTACGACACCACCAAGGTGCCAGCGCATTGGGGCGAGGATCACCTGCTGCCACGCCTGCCCGACGGTAACGGCTTCATGGCTGGCACCAACGGCCCCGGTGGCTGCATCTACAACGTCACGCCGGACGGCAAGCAGTGGGAACTGTTCAGCGTTGGCTTCCGCAACGAATACGACGCGGCTTATGACGCCAGCGGCAATCTCTTCACGTACGACGCCGACATGGAGTGGGACTTCAACACCCCGTGGTACCGCCCGACACGCATCTGCCAAGTGACTGCCGGTAGCGAGTTCGGCTGGCGCAACGGCGCGGGCAAATACCCGGCCTACTACGCCGACAACCTCCCGGGTATCTGCGACATTGGCCCAGGCAGCCCAACCGGCGTGTGCTTCGGCACCGGGGCCAAGTTCCCGGCCAAGTTCCAGAAGGCCATGTTCATCTGCGATTGGAGCTACGGCAAAATGTATGCCGTGCATATGACGCCCAACGGCAGCGTGAACAAGGGCACCGCCGAGGAGTTCATCTCCGGTACGCCGTTGCCGTTGACCGACATTGTGGTGAACGAAAAAGACGGTGCGATGTACTTCACCACTGGTGGCCGCAAGACGCAGAGCGGACTGTACCGGGTGACGTATGTGGGGACGGAAAGCACAGCAGCGGCTCAGCAAGCCGCAGCGCCAAAGATCATCACTGCTAACATTTCCTCAGAAGATCGTTTTGAAAGATTTGCTGCACGCATCGCGCTCGAACAGCAAGACCCAAAACTTTGGGCCGACAAAGCTCTCGCCGAGACGAACCCTACGGCGAAGATTCACGGTCTGCTCGCACTCGTTCGTTCCTCCGCAACATGCCCGGAACACGACAAAGCCCGCACCCACAAAGGCGACCCGGTGTTGCGTGGCAAGATTCTCGAATCACTCGGCAAGCTCGACTTCACCAAGCTGAGTGTTGAACAACGTCTCGACCTGATCCGTGTTTACCACGTCCTATTCAACCGCTTTGGCATGCCAACGGAAGCCGAACGAAGTGCTTGGCTTGCCAAATACGAACCAGCGTTCCCGACCGGCAGTCGGTATGTGGATGGCGAACTGTGCCAGGTGTTCGTGTACCTGCAAGGGCCACAGACCGCCGAGAAAACCGTGAAGCTGCTGGCTGAGGCACCGACCCAAGAAGAGCAGATGGAATACGCTCGTGCCCTGCGGGTGCTCAAGACCGGTTGGAACATGAACCTCCGCAAGACGTACTTCGAGTGGTTCGTAAAGGCCCAGACGTACAAGGGTGGTAACAGCTTCGCCAAATTCGTGCAGATGATGAAGGCCGACGCGATGAAGACGTTGAGTGCCGAGGAACTGGTTGCGCTCAAACCGGTGATCGACGCCAAGCCAACTGGCAACGGCATGATCGTGGCCAAGCCACGTGAGTTCGTCAAGAAACACACATTGGCCGATTTGGCACCGGTGGTGGAGAAGAACCTCGCCTCTGGTGGACGTGACTTCGACAAGGGTCGCAAGTTGTTCGCCGCTACGAATTGCTTTGCCTGTCACCGCTTCGATCAAGAGGGTGGCAGCGCCGGGCCGGATCTCTCCGGTATCGCCGGACGATTCAGCACGAAGGACTTGCTGGAGAACATCATCGATCCGAACAAAGAGATTTCGGATCAGTATCAGGCCGTGACGTTTGACATGTTGGATGGCACCAGTGTGACTGGCCGCATCGTCAACCTGAATGGCGACAACATCATGGTGATGACCGACATGCTCGACCCGAACGGGCAGAAGACCATCAGCCAGAAGAACGTGGATCGCAAGCTGCCCTCGAAGAACTCGATGATGCCCGCCGGGCTGCTCGACACCCTCAGCGATGAGGAAGCAAGCGACCTGATGGCGTACTTGCTGAGCATGGGCAAACGCGACCACCCGGCGTTCAAGAAGAAGTAAACTCGACAGGTGACTGCATTGAAAGTCTTGAGAGCCGATTGCGAAAGCAGCCGGCTTTTTTCGTGTGATCGCATTGCGAAAAGTGCGATTGCAAGCTACAAGATGCGGCCATGCTAAAATAGATTCACATGAGCGAAGCCCGCTGGCTGCTGAGCAACCACCCTTACGAACTCCTGCGGATAGCCCGCAAGGTGGCGTCGTCGCGGCAGCTTCAACTCGTCGCCATGAATGCGTTCCAACTTCTGGATTCTGTGCTCGATGACCGCCAGCGAACTCGTGTGAAGGAGATGGAACGCGTCGTGTGGCAGAACGCCACGCAGACGGTCTTGCAAGCGCGCTTTCAACAGCACTATCAACACATCCTCGAAGAAACTCAGACTTGGCAGCAACAGGTTGCTGCGAATAACGATTCAGGCGAGCAGGACAATCTGCGTGAGCCGGTTTACATGACCCAAGCCGCGATGATCGGTGCACCCGTCGACTCAGCACTCTACCGCGTGATTGACTGGGTCACTGCCTACGCCACACGAGAAGCCGGCCCGGGGTTGGCCCGACAAGCCCGCAAGCAGATCAACCGCAAACTGGTGTCGATTTTCCACGAGGTGATGGGCAATCCGTTCTCGGCACGGGTGGCCGTGGGGCCGCGTTCCCTGACGCCACCGCTGAGTTGGCAAGTGGCCATCAGCGATATGGCTGAGGCCATGGCACGGGGGATTGTCGATCAACGAGCATTCGACCGGATGCCGATTCTTGCCGATGTGTTGGAGGAAGACGGCTGTCGTGATGTGGAGTTGCTGGAACATCTTCGCACGCCAGACACGGTTCACCTGGCCGGGTGCTGGGCGCTGGATTTTGTGTTGCAGGTGCGGTGATTATGGGAGCGGTTGCTCATGAATCGTGATGGTGAAGCGGGTGGTCAAATCATCGCTACCGTCGAGCTTGGGAGCCACCACGATGGCGAGCCAGCCGAATCGCCCCTCCTGCTTGTATTGGAACCACAGCGTCCGGCTGTGATAGTTCTCGGTGATCTTCCAATCGAGTTGTTCGCCACCTTCGTCTTCAATCAAATCGCGGATGCGTTTGCGTAACGTGCCGAGGATGGTGCTCGCATCGTCCATCGACATCAGTTGTGCGGCATGATCGCCAGAAGTGATCACGACATCGAGAAAAGAGACATCCTCGCTTGCGCTGATCGAGTCGTTCACTGTTTGTGTGCTGCCGGTTGTCCGGGCGACAATTTTCCCCATCCAATCATCGCGCTGCAAGAGCTTTTCGATCATCCCCGGCAGGCGATCTCGCAACTTCAATCGGGCGCTGCTGGGCACGATGTCGGCATTCATGCTGCGCGCGTTTGTCACGCAACCTGCAAGCAACCCGATCAACAAAAATAGCAGCCCAGCTCTCATACCATGCGGCATAACAATCTCAACGGACGCTGGCTAGAGCAACACAGCGAGCTCGCCGACCTATCATGAGAATGACGGAAAGGCATTCCTGTCCTTGAGAACAGTCATGACGAGATTGGTCAACTTGATTCCCCTGCTGGCTCTGGGTTGCGCACCAAAGCCCACGGAAACAGTGCGCTTGGATGGCGACGTTGTGGCTGTTACCGTGGCCGCCACCGAACAACGATCCGTACGACGAACCATCGCTGTGACCGGGAGTCTGAGCCCCGCAGAAGACTTTCGACTGTCGGTGAAAGTGGATGGCCGTGTCCTGCGGACGAATTACGACGTCGGCGACTTGGTTATCCCTGGAGCGGTGCTGCTGGAGTTAGAATCCACCGATTATGAGAAAAGCGTGGCCCTCGAGCGGCAGACGCTGGAAGTCGACCTTGCCCGGCTGGGCTTGAAAACACTGCCGACGGACAAGTTCGATGTGGACACCGTGCCGGAGGTACAACGTGCCGAGGCGTCACGCATCAATGCAAAGCGGAACTACGAGCGATTGAGCAATGCTGGCTCGTCGTCGCGTTCCGAAGTGGATGGTGCCGAAACCGAGGTGAAAATATCTGAAGCCAACAAGCGAGCTTCCATCGCGTTAGCTGAAGCAACCCTGGCCACAGCGAAGATGCGAAAGAAGTCTCTGGAGATTGCTGAGCAACGCTTGGCCGACACCAAGATGCGGGCACCCGAACCACAGCACTGGGCGGCATGGGCCAGCCTCTTGGGGCCGGGTATTGCACCACCGCAGTACCAGATTGCAGCCAAGATGGTGCAAGATGGCGAGATGGTACGTAACCCGCCCGGCAACGCCGTGTATCGCTTGGTGAGTAGTCAAACCCTCAAGCTGAATGTGCAAGTTCCGGAGAAGTTCAGCCCGGAGGTGATGCTGGGTCAAACCATCGAGTTGAAGATTGAAGCCTACCCGAATGAAAACTTCACGGGCACCATCAAACGCATCAACCCCACTGTGGATGTGGCCACACGCACGTTCAGCATTGAAGCCGAAGTGCCGAACGCATCGAACCGCTTGAAGCCAGGCGTGTTCGCACGGGCCGCGATTATTACGGGGACTTCGAACGTAACCACCGTACCACCGAATGCGCTCGTGGTCTTCGCGGGTGTCACCAAGGTGTTCGTTCAAGACGGCACCAAGGTGAAAGCCTACCCCGTAGAGATCGGCCAGCGTGCGAACGACTGGGTGGAGGTGCGTGGCGATCTGCCAAAAGATGCGAAGGTGATTACCAGCGGTTACACGCAACTGTTCGACGGCGCCACTATCCGAGTGAAATAACACATGGCCTTTTCGCTCACGGTCATCGAACCTTCAACCTCCGTGGATCCCGTTTGCGGCATGACGGTGACGCTGCCGTCTCGCATTGCTGCTCACAAGCACGAAGGCACGGAATACCACTTTTGCGCGGAACTGTGCCGCAGGCGCTTTGCTGCGAACCCCAACAAATACCTGAACCCGACCCCGGCAGCAGATGAAGCAACGACATCGAACGTCCGATACATCTGCCCAATGTGTCCCGGTGTTGAGCAGATGGGGCCAGGCCGCTGCCCCAAGTGTGGCATGGCCCTCGAGCCCGCCGAGGCCACAACCACAGAGGAAGAAGATCCTGAGTTCATCGACTTCCGAAAGCGATTCTGGTGGAGCCTACCGTTCGGCCTGCCGCTGATCATCATCGGTATGATCGACATGCTCTTGCGTGGTCATCCAATTTCGTCGCTCACCGGGTCGTTCCTCTTCGATCATCTCACCGCGATCTTGTGCGCACCGGTGCTGTACTTTGCTGGCCCGCCGATCTTTGATCGATTCGTGGATTCGATCCGTGCTAAGTCTTGGAACATGTTCACGCTGATCGGCGCGGGGGTGATTGCGGCGTTGCTGTTTAGCTTGTTGGCGCTGCTGGATGTGTGGCTGCGGGTCTTTCAGTTGAATGCGATCCTCCCATCGGATTTCCGGGGATTGCGAAGCCATGTGATGCCGCACTTCGAGAGTGTCGCGGGCATATTGTTGCTGACCGTGGGCGGACAGTTGTTGGAATCCCTCGCCCGGCAACGCACCGGCGCAGCGGTGCGCGAACTCATGACGCTGGCCCCAAGCACGGCCAATGTCCTCTTGAACGGCGAGCCAACAGATTTACCGGTGGAGTTCCTGGTACCAGACGATTTGGTGCTCGTGGCACCCGGTGGGGCGATACCAGTTGATGGCCTTGTGGAAACCGGACAGGGCGATGTGAACGAAGCAATGCTCACTGGCGAAGCGCAAGCTGTACCAAAGCAACCGGGTAGCTACGTGCGGGCTGGCACGGTTAACGGCGTTGCTGCATTGACTATCCGCACCACACATGTGGGCAGCCAAACCACACTGGCGAAGATAGCTGAACTGGTGTCCACGGCCCAACGCACTCGACTGCCCGTGCAACGCACCGTCGATGCGATTTCCAAACGATTCGTACCCGTTGTGTTCGTAATTGCCGCGATTACCTTCCTGTTCTGGTTGGTGGTTGGTCAAGGCGCTATGGCCGTGATGTTCGGCCTAAGTGTGCTAGTGATCGCATGCCCCTGTGCGTTGGGGTTGGCCACACCGATGGCCGTGGTGGTGGCTGCTGGTGCCGCCGCTAAGCAGGGCTTTCTCTTTCGGCAGGCCGACCAACTGGAACGACTCAGCCAAATCAAAATCGTGGTGTTCGATAAAACCGGCACTCTGACGGCTGGCTCCCCGATGGTGGTGCAAGCTGATATCAGTGACAGCGCGTTGTCACTGGCCGCAGCCGTGGAAGCCAACAGCGAACACCCGCTTGGCAAGGCCGTGGTGAACTATGCCAAGAGTCGCCAATTGACATGGCCTGATGCGCAGGATGTCTTCGCCGAACCTGGGCAAGGCATCCGTGGGTTGGTCGGGCGTGACACGGTTCGCATCGGCACCAGTTTAGATGGATCGATGAACAGCAAGGCCACGGTGGTTCAGGTGTTCATCAACGATCAACCATCCGGGACCTTGGCCCTCGCTGATGAACTTCGCCCTGAAGCCGCTTCCGTTGTGAGCGAACTGCGAAAGCTCGGTTACCAAAGCGTGCTGCTCAGTGGCGACCGTGCCGAAGTGGTCGATGACATTGCCATTCGCGCAGGCATCACCGAGGTGTTCGCCAACCAATCCCCTGCACAAAAGTTCGCCGAGATCACCAGGTTGCGCACCAAAGGCCCTGTGGCTATGGTCGGCGACGGCATCAACGATGCCCCTGCACTTGCCCAGGCTGATGTGGGTATTGCTTTGGGTACCGGCACCGGTGCTGCATTGGGTGCGGCTGGCGTCACCTTGTTGCAGCCCAACCTCCATGGAGTGTTGAAGGCTTTGGACTTAGGTAAGCGAACGCTGCGCGTCATTCGTCAAAACTTGTTCCTCGCATTCGCTTACAATGTGCTGGCCATCCCCATTGCCGCTGGGGTGTTGGTGCCGTTCGGTGGGCCAGTGCTAACGCCGAGCATCGCCGCCGGAGCGATGGCTTTCAGCAGCATCGCCGTCATCCTGAATTCACTGCGGCTGCGCTCTCGCTAACATAAATCAATCTTCGCCTTGTCTTAGTTCCATGCCCCAACAAGCCCACAAACTCCTGGAGCAGGCCCGTTCCGCTCTCATGGCACAGCGGCACCCACACGGCTATTGGGTGGGTGAGCTTTCATCGTCGGCCCTGTCTACCGCTACAGCCGTGTTTGCGTTGCATCTGACGGGTGACAATGCGTTGTCACCAGCGATCGAAGCCGGGTTGCGTTGGCTGGTCAATCATCAAAACCCTGATGGTGGCTGGGGCGACACCGAAAAGAGTTTCAGCAATCTCAGCACGACGGCTCTCGCATGGTCGGCCTTCGGCCTGCCTCAAGCGCAGAAATTCACCGAAGCAAACCAACGCGCTGAAGCCTGGATTCTTAAGCACGCCGGTAGCCTTGATGACAAGCCACTGTCGCAAGCCATCGCCGCGCGATACGGCAAAGACCGCACCTTCAGCGTGCCGATTCTCACGATGCTCGCATTAGCTGGCCGAGTGAGCTGGGCCGTGGTGCCTCAGTTACCGTTTGAGTTGGCGGCGTTGCCGCACAAGTTCTTTCAAATCCTCAAGCTTCCAGTCGTCAGTTATGCTCTCCCGGCGCTCATTGCGATCGGACAGGTTCGCCATGCCAAACAACCCACGTGGAACCCAATCACTCGTTTACTGCGTGGACTCGCTCGCAAGCGTACACTTCGCAAACTGAAGGAAATCCAACCCACCACTGGTGGCTATCTGGAGGCTACTCCACTTACGGCCTTTGTGTGCATGAGTCTGTTGGGGGCCAAGGCCCAGGCACCGGAGGTTCTGACTGCAGGGATCGAGTTCTTAAAGCGATCACAGCGCGAGGACGGCAGTTGGCCCATCGACACGAACCTCTCAACGTGGGTAACAACGCTTTCGGTGAATGCCATCAGTGACAATGCGTTGTCGCAACAAGATGAACTCACGAAGTGGTTGCTCGAGCAGCAAGGTCACATCGTTCACCCGTACACCATGGCCGCACCCGGTGGCTGGGCGTGGACGGACTTATCCGGTGGGGTGCCCGATGCCGACGACACGCCGAGCGCTTTGCTGGCGCTCGGCAAGTTACCCGTGAGCACGAACACAACAGCTGCTGCCGAAGCCGGGGTGAACTGGTTGTTGAACTTGCAAAACTCTGATGGCGGGATGCCGACCTTCTGCAAAGGTTGGACGAATCTGCCGTTTGACCGCAGTAGCAACGACCTCACCGCCCATGCTCTGCTCGCCTGGGAAGCTTGGCGTGAAAAAATGCCCCTTGAGTTGCGAACCCTCATCGGGTTGGGCACACAACGTGGCATGGCGTATCTGCTGAACTCACAGCAAGACGACGGTGCTTGGGCACCCCTTTGGTTCGGCAACCAACATTGTGACGAGATTGCCAACCTCACCTATGGCACCAGTCGAGTGCTGCGGGTTGCTCATTTGGCGAAGACTCGCCCTCTGCCGGTGATCTTCCGCAAGGCGTTGCATCACGGGGCCGACTTTCTGCTGAACACGCAGAACAGCGACGGCGGCTGGGGCGGCCGAGCGAACACTCCGAGCACCATCGAAGAGACAGCGCTGGCTCTCGAAGGCTTGGCGATCTACTTCCAGAACAGCCAGCGGTACGCGGCCAGTCTCCCGCCGATCATCCTTCGGCGCGGGGTGAACTACCTCGCCCAAGCGACGTGCAACTGCACACAATTTGAGCCATCACCAATCGGCTTCTACTTCGCCAACCTCTGGTACTACGAGAAGCTATACCCGATCATCTATACCGTGGCGGCACTCACGAAGGCGACGGAGTTGCTTGCCAAACTCCCTCCTGCCGACTCACCATCTGCTGCTTCATCCGTAAGCTAATGGCGATTCATCCTTCGCCGAGATTGCACATGTCCACCACCCGTGGAGAACTGTTTGCCGGAGTCACCGTGGCCATCGTCACGCCATTCAAAAATGGCGAGATTGACTGGCCCGCGCTGGGCGAACTCATTGATTGGCACGTTGGGCAGGGTACCGATGCCCTAGCCCCCTGTGGCACCACTGGCGAAAGTCCCACCCTCACGCATGACGAAAACGAACGTGTGGTCGGCTTTGTTTGCGAGAAGGCCGCCGGACGAATCAAGATCATGGCCGGTACCGGCAGCAACAGCACCGCTGAAGCTGTACGCATGACCAAGGCCGCCAAGAAGGCCGGGGCCAACGGCACGCTTCAAGTCGGGCCGTATTACAACAAGCCAACGCAGGACGGATACTTCCGCCACTTCGGTGCTGTGGCCGAAGCGTGCGATCTGCCGATGGTCATCTACAACATCCCCGGTCGCACGGCATCGAACATTTTACCTGAGACGATTGCCAAGCTTGCCGACGCTTACCCAAGTATTGTCGCGGTGAAGGAAGCAACCGGGAGCCTTGATCAGGCTAGCCAGATTGCTGCACTCACGAACCTCAGCATCCTCAGTGGCGACGACAGCCTGACGCTGCCGTTGATGAGCATCGGCGGTGTGGGCGTGGTCAGCGTGGTGGGGAACATCGTGCCTAAAGACATGATGGCCTTGGTGCGTGCTGCTGCAGCTGGGAAGTTTGCCGAAGCGCTCACCTGGCATCGCAAGTTGTTCCCGCTGTGTCGAGACATGTTGAGCGTGGCTACCAACCCGATCCCGGTGAAGACGGCGCTCAAGCTGCTGGGCCGTGGCAGTGGTGAACTGAGATTACCGATGTGCGAGATGGATGCTGCAGGTGAAGCGAAAGTGCGGGCCACGCTGGTCAGCTATGGTTTGCTGAGTTAGATTTTGTTGGTGGATCGGTATAAATTGAATCAGTTCCTGGTTCTGGATACCGCTCCTTATGCAATCGTTTACGCTCTGGACTCCTACACAACTGTTCTTCGGCCCTGAACACGGCATCGCGTTCGCCAAGCAAGTCTCGGCGCTCGGCAAGAAGGCGCTGCTCGTCATCGGTGGGGGTAGCGTCAAAAAGCTAGGCTACCTTGATGCCGTGACGTCGGCCCTGCACACAGCAGGCGTGGCCACGTTGTTGTTTGAAGGCATCGAGCCAAACCCTAACGCACCAACGGTGAACAAGGCCGCTGAGATCGGCCGCGAGTTCGGTGCACAAGTGGTGGTGCCCGTGGGTGGTGGCAGCGCGATGGACGCCAGCAAGGCCATTGCCGGGCTGATCCACACTGGCGAAACCGACATCTGGCCGTTCGTTGCCGGTCAACCCAAGGCCGGTCAACTGAGTGGGTCGTTGCCCGTCGCAGCAGTGCCGACGACAGCAGCCACAGCCAGCGAGGTCACGCCGTATGCCGTCATCAGTTATTACGAGAAGCATGAGAAGTCCGTCCTTGCTCACGATTTCTTCAAGCCGAAAGCCGCTTGGTTGAACCCGGCCTTCACCACGGATGTGCCGCTTGTCACCACAGCCGACGGCGGGGCCGACATCCTGAGCCATGTGTTCGAGAACTATATCCTCGGTGGCAACGACAGCCCACTTGCCGATGGATACACCGAAACCGTCATCCGTACCGTGCTTGATGTTCTGCCAAAGTGTTTAGCCGAACCGAAGAACGTGGCCTACCGCGCTCAGTTGCTGTGGTCGAGCACACTGGCCTTGAACAGCTACCAACTCGCCGGGCGGAACCCTGCTGAGTTCGTGCTGCACAGTATGGAACATGCGCTCAGCGGTGCAGTACCAAACCTGGCCCACGGGCGTGGCCTTGCAACGTTGTACCCCAGCTACTTCCGCTGGATGCACCAGAACGGCCGCGCTGTTGATCGCTTCGCACAACTCGCGACACATGTCTTCGGTGTGAACTCTGGTAGCCCCGAAGCACGGTCGATGGAGTTCATCGCCAAGTTTGAGGACTGGTTGAAGCAGGTGAATCTCTATCAATCGCTGCCGAGCTTGGGCTTTGATCCCTCGCAGTACCCTGCGATTGCTGACTACTGCGTGAAGGTGTACGGCACCAACGGCCAACTCACCGCCTTGGGTGCACTCACGACGGAGAACATTGTTGAGATCTTCACCGGCACTCACAACCAAGAGTGAGTGGCGGTTGGTTCAGGCGAATGGCACGTTGACGTTGTGCCGTTCGCCTCAGACTCTTGCCAGCGTGCGCAATCTCAACAACCATCTCTCTTGTTCCCGGTGCTGTGACACCGCTGCGTCATGGGCTTCTTCCAGCGTGACACGGTGAAAAGTCACCACGTCACCAGCGCGGAGCTGGCCTAAGCGATCCAGATCGGCACGGATGACGTGGGCCACTTTCGGATAGCCGCCGATGGTCTGACCATCGACACCCAATACAATCGGCTGGCCATCGTTCGCCACTTGTACCGCACCAGGGGCGACTGGCTCCGAGGTCATTTCTTCGAGTCGTTTATTCAGCACTGGCCCATTCAGGCGAATCCCCATGCGGTTGCTGGTGTTCGACACGATCCAAGTGGATTCAAAGAACGCATCGTCGGCGAACCAGTCGGCCTGATTGCCCGGTAGCACTCTTAAGCGGTGTGGTGAACGTGGTAGCTGATAGGCCTCCGGTGCTGAGCGACCAGCCAACTCGGTCTTCGCCCCTGCAGCCAAATACGCCCGAACACCCTTCGCACAACCGCCGAGTTGAACTTGATCGCCAGGCTTGAGCAAAAACGTGGTGCCGTGTTCCAGTGACAAGCCGTTGACGCTCAAGCTCAACGGTGCGCCGATGAGCACTGCCACACACTCACCATCGGCCCGCAGCAGTGGCCCCAGTTGCGTGCATTCGTAGGCGTGTTCATCCGGTGCATTCCCCACGAGTGCATTGGCCACGGCAAAGGCCCACGCATCGGCAGGCCCGCCCAGTGGTACGCCGAAGGCACGCTTCCCGCGACAGCCCGTTGTCAGCAGTCGTGTGTCCAATCCGGGTTTGAGAAGGTCGAGCAACATCAATCAATAATCTTGTTCAGCGGGTATTCCACCAGTCCGCACGCCCCGGCACGCTTGAGTTGAGGGATCAGTCGCCGAACATCGAGTTCTTCGAGGATGGTGTTCACGTCCACCCAGTTTGGATCACTCAGGCTGGAAATCGTGGGGGTTTGCAGTGCCGGCAAGATCGAAAGCACTCGATCCAGATCGGCCCGTTTCACGTTCATCATCAAGCCCACTTTGCCCTCAGCGGCCATGGCCCCTTTGAGCATCATCACCAGGTCGTCCATCTTCTGCCGCTTCCAGGTGTCCTGCGCTGCGCTTTCATTGGCGATGAACCGCGTGGTGCTTTGCAGAAGGTCGCAGACGATGCGAAGGTTGTTTGCCTTCAGGCTGCTACCAGTCTCGGTCACTTCCACGATGGCATCGGCCAGCTTGGGTGGCTTCACTTCGGTGGCCCCCCAACTGAACTCCACGTTGGCGGTTACGCCGTGCCCGGCCAACCACTTGCGCGTGATGTTCACCACCTCGGTGGCGATCCGTTTACCTTCGAGATCCTTCGGTGTTTGAATGGGGCTATCGTTGGGTACGGCCAGCACCCAGCGCACCGGCTTGCGGCTCACTTTGCTGAACACGAGTTCGGCGAGTTCCGTCACCTTGGCATCGTTTTCGACAACCCAATCGTGCCCGGTGAGACCACAATCCAGTGAGCCATCCTGCACGTACCGGGCCATTTCTTGAGCGCGGATGAGTGTGCAATGGATTTCCGGATCGTCGATTGTTGGGTAATAACTTCGGCTGGCAAAGGTGAGGCGATAGCCTGCCTTGCGGAAGAGTTCAGCGGTTGCCTCTTGCAGCGAACCCGCTGGGATACCGAGTTTTAACAGATTCGTCGCCATGTCACCCCACCCGAAAAACGTTGATGGGTAGTTTAGTGATGGATGCGGGTGATTTTCTTGCGAGCCGCGAACGAAGCGGAGCGGGAGAGAGCGGTTCCCTTCAATTCAACGTCAAGATCAAGACCGCTTACTGCGCTTCGCTCCGTTCGCGGCTCTTGAAACCAAAACCGATCCCGCTGTCTGATTCACTTGAACAGAACGTCCGCCATCAGGTTCAAGCATTGCATCTTCGATATAGATCATCCACCACCCAGTGGAACGCTGCGAGGTACACGGTCTCCACGATGCCCATGTCGTCCAGCGGAACATGCAGGTTGTGATCGGCCAGAGTTTGCAGCGCTCCGCCGGTGAAGCCCGTGCAGCCGAACGTGGTGAGGCCATTGTTGTTGGCCCACTCGACACTTCTCAGGATGTTCTTGCTGTTGCCCGATCCGCTGATGGCGATGAGCAGGTCGCCGGGGGTAGCGAGGTTCCGCAACTGCTCGACGAATACGCGGTCAAAGCCTTCGTCGTTCCCCCAAGCCAAGATGTACGGCGTGTTGTCCGTCAGGCTGAGGATGCGGAAGCGCTTCTTGCCGTTCTCTGCGAGGTCGTCGGGTAGCTTCAGCGTGCCCTTGCCGATGTCCTCACAGAAGTGGCTGGCATTCGATCCACTGCCACCGTTGCCGATGACGAACACAAACCGCCCCGCGATGTAGCGTTCCCACATCAGGTCCGACAGTTTCTGTACTTGTGCGGGGTCGATCTTGGTGCATTCTTCGCCGACGCGCTGAAGAAACGCCGCCGGGTTGAGCTTGGTGCCGAGCATGAATGAAGGTTCCAGGTGAACCGGCGATGTGAATCGCCGGGTGTTCCAATTCAACCCAGCGACTCACGTCGCCGGTTCACCTTAAATCGTATCAGCCAAAGTGCGATCGACACGGCGGAAGTACACCAGTGCGAACGCAAACACCGCAAGGCTCAGCACCGCGGCCACCGCGAACGAGGCCCAATCCAGTGGTTGACCCAAGGCACACGCCCGGAAGTTGGCGATCAAGCCGTACACCGGGTTCACCATGAGGATCATCTTCGTGGTGTCGCTGTAGCTACCCGGTGGCAGGTAAATGCACGGCGTGGCGAACATCCACAACTGGATGCCGAAGGTAATGAGGAAGCGGAAGTCGCGCTGGGCGGCAATGAGTGCAGAGAAGATGATGCCCAAGCCGAGGGCCAATAGCACCAGGAGGACGATGACCACCGGCAACAGCAGCAGTTGTGGGCCAACGGACACCGGATGCCCGAACACGGCGAAGCCGAGGATGGCCACGGCGAACAGCACCAGGCAGATGGCGAAGTCGAACAATGCGGCGAAGACGTTGGCACTGGGCAGGGCCAGCCGCGGGAAGTAGGTTTTTGTCACCAAGGTGTGGTTGTTCAGCAGGCTGTTGCCAGCGTTCTGCACCGAGCTGGCAAAGAACGTCCACGGAATGACCCCGGCCATCACGTACAGGATGTACTCGCTGTAGCCCATGTCGCCCCGGGCCTTGCCCAGCACGCCCACGAACAGCACGAACACGATGATGGTGGCCAGCGGTTGAAAGAAGCTCCACCCCACGCCGAGGATGGTCTGCTTGTAGCGCAGCTTCACATCGCGCAGGGTCAGATAGAAGAACAGTTCGCGGAAGCGCCAGATCTCCAGCACGTCGATCCAGGCCCAACTGGTGCGCCCGTCGATCCGCGTGAGTGGACGGTCGTCGGTGGTGGGTACGGCGTTATCCAGCGGGGCGGTATCGGTCATCACATCCACGGAACGAAGATCGTGGATGTAACTTAGTTCGGATTCATTCTGTTGGCTGTGTTCGGGTTGCTTTTGTACCAAGCGACTGCACGGAACGTCATTCTGTCTGGGGTTGATGTGTCTTGCGGGATATCGGTACCCCCCGCTGGACGCGCATCACTAGGCTGGACGAACGAGTGTCGGCGAGTGGATTCAGCGATGAACGAGGTGTTTCTATTTGATTGTTGACAGTGCGTGATGGAGTCGGCAAAGTGTTATGTAACGACGATTGTGTTTGCCGAGAAAGCACCTTCCGTGTTTGAAGGAATGTCCAGTCGGAATTGACAGAGTTATTTCAGTCGAATGACAAGTTCGACGGCGGGAGATCCGATGGTGGGTGCGCGGTTCGTTGTGCGGCTGATGTTTGAATGGGGAGGCGGTTGCCTGTGGTGCGGAAACGACGCGGCCCGAGAAGAATTCGATGTAGGACCCATCGAGGATCTGCTCCCGCTGTTGCCAGCCACCCGCCAGCGGCTCATCGAGTTGACGGCGTGGCATGAAGGCGCGCTCGACTGGGAGTATCCACCGAACCCATCGCCGTGGTCTGCCGAGGAACGAGAACGGTTCGAGCAAGTGGCAGCAGAGGTGCTGGCCACCGTCCGGTTGGAGCTTGGTCCCGATTTCGAGGTGTTGTACGTCCCGATGTAGCACCAAGGCAACCCACCCCAGGCCCCAGGAACATCCCCTGCTGACATTTGATTGTCACTGACCTTTTGCAGAGGTTCTTCACGCCGGAGGCGTGGAGGAGTTGTTCTTGGCTTTAGGCCCAACGGGCCGTCCGGTGTTAGCCTGGCCCTTCAGGGCCAGGTCGGGAAGGTTCTTCTGGAAGCCCCGAAGCGGGCGACCGGAAGGAGTTCGGACGCCCATCCTTTGGAGCTAAGAAACAAACCCAAACCCCGCTCTCTCTC
>JBBRME010000064.1:0-21181 GCA_038230995.1 Gemmatales bacterium | reverse complement strand
GTGATGCTGGCCCAGTTAAGGTGTTGGCCGCTGGGTTGGCCAATCGACTTCTCGCCGAGCCGGTGAAGTTCAAAGACAAGACTCTCGTGAAGTTCGTGGATGCCGATGTTTTGAAGCAAACTCGTGGGGATCGTGCGGCCACCTTCACCAAGCTCGATGGCACTTGGAAGATGACCGCACCGCTGGCCACGGAGGCCGAGCAAAGCGGGTTGGATGATCTCGTGAACCTCGGTGCGCGATTGCGGGCCGATGAGATCGTGGCTGAGAAACCAGCGGACTTGAAACAGTTCGGCTTGGATAACCCCACGGCCACGGTGCAGTTCCTCAGTGGCGATAAGCCGGTATTGGCTTTGCTCATCGGCAAGTATCACACCGATGGCAAGCGAGCTTACGCCAAGTTGGAACAGGGCGACGTGGTGGCCCTGTTGGATGCCCCGACCACAGCCAAGCTGCTGGGCGAGTACCGCAAGCGCGCCGTGTGGAGCGGGGTCGATGCTGCCCAGGTGCAGAGCCTGATCGTGAGTGCTGGTGAAACGAACTTCCAGTTCCGCAAGGCCGGGCAAGCGTGGATTGATCCGATGAAGTCCGACGACTTCCCGGATGGCACGCTCATCACCGGTACGCTCTCCACCTTGGCCGGGCTAAAAGCGGAACGCTATGTGTCGGACAAGGACGCCAACTTGAAGCTGTACGGCCTCGATAAACCATCTCGGGTGATCGTGCTGGGTCAGCAGGGTGGTGCGAACTTTACCCTGCAACTCGGCGGCGAAGTGGGTGGCACCAACGGCAAGCAGGTGTATGCAAAGGTGGGCGATGCCAAGCGAACCGATGTGGTGATCCTGAGCGAAGACGACACCGCCAAGCTCCGCCGTGATCGTGCGAAATACGTGAGCAAGAAGTAAGCAGATCGCTTGCCCGATGCCGACGATCGACCCGAACGCCATCCATTCCCTAGCATGATATCTCTCGCTCGGCTTCGCCAGAGGATTGTGTCTTGAGTACGTTCACACGGGTTCTTGTGTTGCTGGTTGCCATCATTGGCTTTCTCTTCGACACTTACGAACTGCTGATGCTGCCGGTCATCGGCACGAGTGCCATCGGCGAATTGCTGGGTGTGGCACCGGATGCTCAAATCGTCCGCGATTGGGCGGGCCGCATCCTGTGGATTGCAGCCCTGTGCGGCGGTGTGTTCGGTCTGCTGGGCGGCTGGATGATCGACCGCTTTGGCCGCAAGACGGTGATGGTCGGTAGCATCCTCCTGTATTCGATGAGTCCACTGGCGGCGGCGTTCAGCACTGAACTGTGGCAGTTCATCACCTTCCGTTGCACCACCTTCATCGGAGTGTGTGTGGAGATGGTGGCGGCAGTCACGTGGATGGCCGAACTGTTCAGCGACAAACGCCAGCGAGAGCGGGCCATTGCCTGGAGCCTCGCTGCGGCAAGCCTTGGTGGCTTACTTGTGACTGTTGTGGATCAATGGATCGTTGCCCAAGCGCCCACGTTCCCGGCGATCAAGACCTACAGCGGCGAGATGTCGCAATCGCCATGGCGGTACACGCTCATCAGCGGGTTGATTCCCGGCTTGGCCATTCTGTTGCTCATGCCGTTCGTGCCGGAGAGCCAAGTCTGGGCGCAGAAGAAGAAAGCGGGCACGCTGAAGCGCCCGAGCTTCGCCGAACTGTTCGGCCCGCAGTATCGCCGGGCCACCATCGTCACCACCATCCTGAGCGCCTGTGGGTATGCCGCCGCATTTGGTGCCCTACAACTGACCCCGCAGCAGGTGATCCTCGTTCGAGATGAAATCTCCGTGCCCCGTGCCGAAGGGTTGAAGCTGAAAGGCCAGGCCGACAAGACGGACGACAAAGCCGAGAAAGCGGCCATCATGAAGGAAGCCGGGCCGAAGTTGAAAGAAGCCAAGGAGACGCAGGAAGCCCGCAAGAGTACCATCCAGTTGTGGCAAGAAGTTGGTGGTTTGATTGGCCGCATCTTGCTGGCGGCGTTGGTGAGCCTCGTTCCCGCCAAGCGATTGTTCCAACTGTTCGTCGTCCCCGGCATCGTGCTCTTCCCGCTAACGTATTACTTCCTGCCCGCAGGCGACTTCCTCACGTTCAGCATCGCCATCTTCTTCTGTGGTTTGGTCACGGTGGCGCAGTTCAGTTATCTGAGCGAGTTCCTGCCGAAGGTGTTCCCGATGCACCTTCGCGGCACCGGCGGTAGCTTTGCCACCAACGTGGGTGGGCGGATGATCGGCACCATGGCCGCCGTGCTGAACACCGGCCTGCTGGCCCCGATGCTGGCCCCCGGGCCGAAGGGTGTGGCCTTGGCCGCCGCCATCATTGGTGGGGCTGTGTACCTGATTGCGTTCATCACGTCGTTCTTCCTGCCGACGCCCAAGGTCGAGGCGGAGTGATGAAGCGGAACGTCCAAAACCTCAGCATCCTGGTCACCGGGGCCTCACGCGGCATCGGTCGGCGCACGGCCTTGGCGCTGGCCAAAGCCGGGGCTTGCGTCACCGTCACGGCCAGGAGTGCGGAGGAGATCGAGAGCCTCGCCAGCGAGATTTCCGCCTTTGGTGGCCAAGCAGTTGCGGTGCCCGTGGATTTGCTCGATCCGTTGCAACGCGAGCTGTTGGTGAGTACTGCGGTAGAACACTTCGGCGGGCTGGATGTGCTGGTGAACTGTGCGGGCATCAGCAGCTTCGGCGAGTTTGCCACCAGCACGCCGGAGATTCTCCGCCATGTGACGGAGATGAACTTCTTCGTGCCAAGTGCATTGATCCGCCTCTGTCAACCGTTTTTGTACGAGAGTGCGAAAGCCGGGCGAAAGCCAGCGGTGGTGAACGTGGCCAGCATCTGCGGGCGGGCGGGCATCCCCAGCTTGAGCGAACATTGCGGCAGTAAGCATGCCTTTGTGGGGCTCACTGAAGCTCTGCGGGCCGAGTTCAGCCGCTTCGGTATCGATGTGTTGCTGGTCCAGCCGGGCGTGGTGAAGTCCGACGACCTGAACCGTCACCTGCTGCGTAACGAAGGCCGCATCTTCTTAGAGTTTGAGAAAGCCCAACCACCACAACAGGTGGCCGACGCCGTGCTGAAGGTGCTGGAGAACAACATCCGCGAGAAGGCCGTGGGCACGGTGAGCTGGTGGCTATGGGTGGGCCGACGGGTTTGGCCACGCGGTGTCCGCTGGATCATGCGCCGAAAGGTGGAGAAGTTCCTGGCCCGGGAACGGGCGGGGAATGTTTAGTGCTATTGCGCTTTCTTCAGGCGTTTCGTCCAGCTTCCAGGCTTGCTGCGGGCGTGTACAAGTGCAAGCACGATCAGTTCATCCGGTTCCAACGCATAGATCAACCGGTATTCGAACCGATTGATGTAGTACTCCCGTGTCTCGATCCGCCGCGGGCCATCTTCTGTGCGGGGGAAAAAGCGAGGCTCAAGAATGATCGCATTCAAACCAGCTTTGACGTAGTTGTCGAAATCAGTTGCCCATCTCGTCGAGCGATCCATCAACCACTCTTCGGCTTCGATCACATCCGATTCAAACAACGGGTGCAATCGATGATTCATGACGATGGCCTCGATGCAATCCGCTGATCCATCCTGTTCAAGAAGTCGTCCATGCTAATCGCCATCGACGGATTGGCGACGTACTCATCCCAGCGGGCCTGAAGTTCCGCTTGCAGTTCTTCTTCGGTGTACTCCGTGTCCTGCGTCTGATCAAACAGCGTGGTGCGATCCTCTTCACTGAGGTTGCGTACTTGTTCAATGAGTTCCGGCGTCAGGGTTGTGTGCATGGTGTGGGCACCTCAGGACACTCTCGTCCTCAAACACGATAGCAGAAACACACCACCAGCGGAAAGCGTGGAACGTGGAGAAGTTCCTGGCCCGGGAACGGGCGGGGAATGTTTAGTGCTATTGTGTTTTCTTCAGGCGTTTCGTCCAGCTACCAGGCTTGCTGCGGGCATGGATCAAGCCGAAGAATACAATTTCGGTGGGATAGTGGAGATACAGAAGCCTGTACTTGAACCTCTTGATGTAGAACTCCCGGATGTTTCTTCGATGACGTGGTGAGTCGAACGCAAGCGAGTATCCTTCAGGCAATAACAAAACCTCCTCGATTGCGTGTGCTACCAGTTCCAGCAAACTGTCTCCGTAGCCGGTATGCTCACGATTCAGGCGATGGTGTGCTTCATCAACATCCTCACGTGCCATCAGCAGGATGCGATAGGTCATGGGGTTCTCGACTTTGCTATCCGTGCACGGAGTTCAGCCAGGTATGTTGGACCATCGATCCACGAAGCCTGACCGCTTTCGTACTCGTCGATCCTCGCCTCGATTTCCGCTTGCAGTTCTTCTTCGGTGTACTCCTTGTCCTGCGTCTGATCAAACAGCGTGGTGCGATCCTCTTCACTCAGGTTGCGTACTTGTTCAATGAGTTCCGGCGTCAGGGTTGTGTGCATGGTGTGGGCACCTCAGGACACTCTCGTCCTCAACCACGATAGCAGAAACACACTGCCAGCGGAAATCGTGGAACGTGGAGATGTTCCCGGCACGGGAACGGGCGGGCATTGTTTAGTGCTATTGCGCTTTCTTCAGGCGTTTCGTCCAGCTACCGGGTCTACGGCTGGCATGGATCAAGCCGATGAAGATCACTTCGTTCGGATACGCGACGTACAGCAGTCTGTAGTTGAATCGTTCGATGAAGTATTCGCGGATGTTCCAGCGTTTTCGCGGGGCATCAAAGGCTCGTGTGTATGCATCTGGCATGGCAATAACAGACTTGACTGCCGACTCGAAGAGGTTGCCAAAGTCCTTGCCGTAACCGACGTGTTCGTGTTCGAGTCTCTCTTCGATTTCAAAAAGCTCGTCATAAGTCGTAGCCGTAATCTGATGACTCATCACGGACCTCTTGATTCTTGGCGAGCACGTAGTGCCGTCATCACCTCGTCGAGGGTGTAGGTCGTGGCCCGACCGCTTTCGTACTCGTCGATCCTCGCCTCGATTTCCGCTTGCAGTTCTTCTTCGGTGTACTCCTTGTCCTGCGTCTGATCAAACAGCGTGGTGCGATCCTCTTCACTGAGGTTGCGTACTTGTTCAATGAGTTCCGGCGTCAGGGTTGTGTGCATGGTGTGGGCACCTCAGGACACTCTCGTCCTCAACCACGATAGCAGAAACACACCACCAGCGGAAATCGTGGAACGTGGAGATGTTCCCGGCACGGGAACGGGCGGGGTGAATGGAGCAACGAGGCGTGCAGAATTCAGTGGACTGCCTGCCCAGCATTCTGGAAACTACGTCCCAGAACCACCGCTGATGATCGGTAGATATACTTCTGTCGAATAACAAGTTCGGCGGCGGGAGGGGTGGTGTATGGAAGTGGGTAAACTCGTTCTGCACCGCTTCAACGGCGACGAGGTGTACGCCGTCAAGTCGCCGACCATCACAGCATCCAAGGACAACGGCGCGGTCCAACTGTTTCTGTACTTGGATACCAAGGCCAAGCCAGTCCAGACTCTGCCAGACACCGCAGAACTCGATCCGCGGCCCAATGCCGAGGTTTACATCACACTGAAAAAGCTCGACGTGTCCAAGTTGGTTGGTCGCCGGTTCTCCGTCCCGACCTCGTGGGACGACGAGAAGCAGGCCAACGTCTCCAGCCTTTATTATTGCGAACACGGCGACCTGAACAAGAACGTGGTGCGGTTCTTGGAGCAGCAAGGCAACAAGTTCCTCGTACACTGGACGGCGACCACCACGGACGTCAACTACTACGATGGCAGCAAGCCCGACACCAAGGTCGAGGTCAAGGCGTGGTTCACGTTCAAGCACCTCCGGAGGTGGGCAGGTGCTGTAACAGACGGCTGGGGTGGGTAAACTTTCCGGGGTTTGCTGTTAACTCGGCACGCCTCACATGATCTTGGGTGTTCTGCGGCGGAGGGACGAGACGGATGGAGAGTAGCGATGTGGTAGTTGACCTCGTGGCCGCTGTCGGCCAATCCCTGCCGTCGGCATACTTCGCATTCCTCGACGGGCTGCCAGCACGGCCCACAGTCGGGGAGGGGTACGGCCCGATACTCGATTTCGGTGGGCAGCAGTGGCGACCTCACACCCGTGCCCAACTGGCCGAGACGATCCCGCACCGCCGCCGGGAATCGGCGTTCCCGTACGCCCACGAGACGGCCCGGCACGCCGAGATGCTGCGGGCAGCAGACGAGGCAAACGACGGTGAGGCATCAGAGGAGCTGGTCGAGCAGGGCTTCACGCTCGACCGTTTGGCCCTCGGTTTCTGCGTCGGGGATGATGGTAACGGGGATCCGCTGTTCGTAGACCCGGATACGGGCGGGGTGTTCGCCTACCACCACGACGGCATGGATCTGGAGCAATGGGCACCGTCGCTGGCTGAGTTGGTGGCCGGGTCGCACGACTGGCTGGGCGAAGATGACGCAGCCCCAGCAACTTCACTCGCTGACAGTTGAATGTCACTGGTTAGCCGCGAGATGCAATCGAGAGTGCGGGGTCGGGCCAGCGTATCGATGCGTTCAGACCGAGAGATCGAACGGGGTGTTGACTCATCAAGACACCGGCACACTGGCGTTGTGCCGTTCACCAAGAACCGTCGCTCACGCTTCCGGCTCGTTCAACATCCGCTGACATTCACCCGCTCACCCCGGCGCACTACAATTACATCGCTGCTGTCTCGGTGGATGGTGTCCTATGTCTAAGAAGTGTCAGCGGTGTACAAAGCAAGCGACTCTACACATCACGGACGTGCTGTCGAAGTCGCAGTACGAGGAGCATCACTTCTGCGAAGAGTGCGCCAAGAAGTACCTGTACACCACACCAACCAACTCCAGCGGCAGTGCCGCCCATGCAGAAGAACCCGGACTGCAACATTGCGAAGAATGCGGCATGAAGTTCAGCGAGTTCCGCAGTACCGGTCGATTCGGGTGCCCGCACGATTACGATCAATTTGCTGAGGAACTGGAAGCCCTGCTGGAAAATATTCACGGTGTCGCCAAGCATGTTGGCAAGGCTCCCCTGCAAGCGGACACCCGCAAGCGTACGATCGCCGAAATCAACACGTTGAAGCGCAAGCTGGAATCGGCGATTGGACGCGAGGAGTACGAGGAGGCAGCGCAACTGCGTGACCGAATTCAAAAGATGGAATCGGCCCGCGCTGTATGATTCATTGTCCCTGGTTGGCCCTGCCATGAACACGTGCTACTACTGCGGCAATCCGTCAACCATCCACTACACCAGCATCATCGGCAAGAAGAAGGTGCAGCAGCACCTCTGCGAAGCCTGTGCCCGAGAGCAAGGCGTCGTGAGTGAAACTGCACCTGCGGATGAAACAGCCGGCCCAACGCTGAACTTGCAGGCGCTGGTGAATCTTATTCTGAATCAGCAGGCCAAAGCCACCGATACGACCCCATTGGCCTGCCCCGAGTGCGGATTGAAGTACAGCCAGTTCCGCGCCGAAGGGCGACTTGGCTGCGCCAACGACTACGATGTCTTCCAGGAAATGTTGTTGCCATTAGTGGAGAAAGCCCACCGCGATAGCACCCACACGGGTAAAGTACCCGCAAGCCGGGCGAGTCGGACGGAACAGGATCGCTTTCAGTTGGAACTGAAACGAGCCATTGCCGAGGAACGGTACGAAGACGCGGCTCGACTGCGGGACGCGATGGCGAATAAGGATGCACCTGGATGAACATCAACGACTTACTCACGAACTTGGGCGAGTGGTTGCGTGGTTCCGGCCCGGATGTGGACGTGGTTGTGTCCACACGCATTCGGCTGGCGCGTAACCTCGCTGGTATGCCTTTCACCACACGGGCCAGCAAGAAGCAGAAGGCAGACATTGAAGCCCGCGTGAAGCTGGCACTTGCACAGCCGAGCTTTCAGCCGAAGCTCGAATACATGAGTGTTGAAGACCTGCAGAAACTGGATCGCCTGTTTCTGGTAGAACGTCAGCTCATCAGTCGAGAGTTATGCAGCGCCCTGGAAGGCCCTCGCGGTGTGGCGTTCGATGAACGTGAAAGTGTCTCGGTCATGGTGAACGAGGAAGACCACCTGCGTATTCAGGTGATGCGAAGTGGCTTGGCACTCGATGAAGCTTGGGACGAGATCAACCAGGTCGACGATCAGTTCGAGTATCACCTTGACTACGCCTTCCATGACCGCTTCGGTTACCTCACCGCTTGCCCCACCAATGTGGGAACCGGCCTCCGGGCGAGCGTCATGCTGCACCTGCCAGCGTTAGGCATTACCAAACAGCTCGACAAAGTCTTCAGAGCACTGAAGAAGCTGAATCTTGTCGTGCGTGGGTTGTACGGCGAAGGTAGCCACGCAAGCGGAGACTTGTACCAGATCTCGAACCAAGTGACACTGGGAAAGAGCGAGCCAAAACTACTGGAAGAAATACGCGAAGTGATGGCGAGCATCCTGGCCTATGAACGCAGCCACCGGCAGATGCTGCTGAAAGAAGATCGACAATCCATGCAAGATCGAGTAGCACGGGCCATCGGTACGCTGGCCAGCGCGACTCTGATTACCAGCGACGAAACAATGGAACTGCTGAGCGCTGTTCGCTTGGGAATTCACATGAACTTATTGGATGATCTGTCCACCACCACGCTCAACCAGCTTTTCATCCACAGCCAATCCGCACACCTGCAAAAGCTGGAGGGCGTCGAACTCGACGGCCAACAGCGCAACGCTGCACGTGCCAAGTACCTCCGTAAACGTCTGCGTAAGCTCGGTGAATCGTAACGTGTGAATTGGTACTCAGATCGTGCAAAGTTCGACCGGGTAGTTTTCGACATCGGTGTTTGATACGCTATCCGTACCCGATGACACGGTACCGCACATGGCAAAGAATCGGATCGTCCTCAAGGATCGATTGGATCGAACGGAACAGGTTGTTCCACCATCTGACCAGCGCGAGCGAGTCGACATCTCGTTGAGTGGCGCTGGAAATCGTTACAAGCCAGTTACGCCGCCACCGGCCGTACCGCATGGGCGGGTTGAAGTCACCGGTCATCTGGAAATGAACGACGACGAGAAGATCGGTGGTGGCACTGTCTTTGGGGTTGATCTCCCTGGTATCGATATCGCAGACGAACACCTGAAGCTCGACAATCTTTCAGCGTGGGCCGACGTCGACACGAGCTTCGTCAAACGCTTCTATTGGGAAGGGCGATGCGGAGGAGAGATTCGTTTCGAAGTCGAAATGAACGCAGGGATCAACGAAATCGATCCCAATCTCCTCGAATTCCAGACGACAGCCCGGCTCTATGAAGGCACTTCCACGGACACGACCGATCTCGATGGTTGGACAGATCAATACATCCAGATCGCGCGTGGGACAACCAGATCAGTCTTTGGACTCGTACGCAATACCGAAGAGAGCGAGAACGATGACTGGGGCATCTTCAGCTTCCGTGTCAAGTTTACCTGACATCCCCACAGGAACAGCAGCCTGCTTTCACTGTCCAATGGTCTCTGTTCGTACGCCTAGGATTGATCTGCTCCTATGAAACTCGCCTTCAGCACCAACGCCTACCTGAACTTCAGCTTCGCGGACACTGCCAGCAGACTGGCCAACATCGGCTATGCTGGTCTCGAACTCATGGCCGATGTGCCACATGCTTGGCCCGCCTATCTGCTTGCATCACAAAAGCAGGCCATCCGAGAGGCGATGGCAGCAAACAAATTGCAGTTCAGCAACGTCAACGCGTTTATGATGCACGCGGTGGACGATCAGCGCCAGAAATATTGGCACCCCAGTTGGATTGAGCCCGATGCCCACTACCGTCGTGTGCGTACCGAGCACACCAAGAAGGCACTGAGCCTGGCTGCGGAACTTGGTGCCCCGTGCGTGACCACCGAGCCGGGTGGCCCGCTGGATGGCCGCAGTTGGAACGAGTGCCTGAAGATGTTCGTCGAGGAACTCAAGCCCGTCGTGGCCCATGCAGAGAAAGTCGGCGTGCCGTTGCTGGTGGAGCCGGAGCCGGACTTACTGATTGAAACGGCAGATCAATACCTCGAGTTCGCCAAGCATTTCAACACGCCGTACCTCGGCCTGAACTTCGACATCGGCCACTTCTACTGCGTGAAGGACGACCCGGCCGCGACCGTCCACAAACTCGCGCCACTCATCAAACACGTGCACTTGGAAGACATCGCTGCAACGCGAAAACATCACCACCTAGTGCCGGGCGAAGGGGTGATCGACTTCCACGCCACGCTGAGGGCCCTGCACGAGGTGAAGTACGCCGACTGGGTGACAATTGAACTGTACACCTATCACGAAAACCCGGATGTGGCCGCCCGCACCGCCCGTGAACGGGTTTTGAAGATTGCCGCTGATGTGGGCGTAACCTTCAGCAATTGACGCGACACCGCTTTCAAAAAACCTTCAATTCCTGTGTGAAGGCTTTTCATCCACGCGCACAACTGTGTCCTAAACTCTCACTGGTCATCCGAACACAGCTGAAAGACTCATGCTGCCTGCTATTGCCATCCACGATCTCTCGAAGTCCTTCACCCTCGGTGGAAAGGAACTCGGCTTCAGCAACTTCACGGAGATGACGAAGCGTTTCGCCCGGAATGCACTCAGCAAAATCGGTGGTCTCATCAAGCCCGGGCAGAACGCCAACCAGAACCTGTACTGGGCGCTCAAGAACATCTCGTTCGAGGTGCAACCCGGCGAAGTGGTGGGCGTGATTGGTCGTAACGGGGCGGGTAAAAGCACGCTGTTGAAAATCCTCTCCCGTGTGACCGTGCCTACCATTGGCCACATCGACGTTCGCGGTCGTATGGGCAGCATGTTGGAGGTGAACGCCGGGTTCCACCCGGAACTCACCGGACGGGAGAATGTGTACCTCGCGGGTAGCATCCTTGGCATGCGTCGACGCGAAATTCAGGCCAAATTCAACAAGATCGTCGAGTTCAGCGAGATCGGCGAGCACCTCGATACCCCGGTGAAACGCTACAGTTCGGGTCAGTATGTCCGCCTCGCCTTTGCGGTCACGGCGTACCTCGAACCGGAGATCCTCATCGTCGATGAAGTGTTAGCCGTGGGCGATGCCACGTTCCAACGACGCTGCATCGACCGCATGGCCGACCTCGCCCGGCAAGGCCGGACGATCCTGTTCGTCACCCACAACATGCAGCTCGTGCCACAGTTGTGCCATCGTGCCGTGTACCTCGAAAAGGGCACCGTCAAGCAGATCGGGACGGCCACCGAAGTCACGCAGATGTACATGGACAAGCTGCTGGAAGACAGCCGCGTGGGCGACCTGCGCGATAAGCACCACACTGGCGATGGCCGGGCCATGTTCGTGCGCGCCACCGCCAGCGACGGCCAAGGCAAGCCGATCTCGATGTTCAACACCGGCGACGATCTTGTTGTTCAACTCGAAGTGGAAGTGAAGACCGCGATCCCGGAACTGACGATGGCCGTGGTCATCTCCAGCCTGCACGGCACGCGCGTTATCAGCGGATGGAGCCAGGAAGACAACTTCCCGCTGAGCCTGAGCCCCGGCACGCACCTGTTGGAGTGCCGATTCAAGAACCTGTGCATCCGCCCCGGCCACACGTTCCTGCTGAATCTGTGGATGGCCACGCCGAACGGCGTGCTGGTCGATTCGGTCGAAAACGCGATGGTGATCGACACTGTCTCGGACGACAAACATGCCCACCTCAGCAGCAGTCAGGACCATGGCATGATCTACGTCGAACACAAGTGGCGACGGGTGTAGGCTCAGGCATGCGCGAGGTTAGCATGATTGCGCAGCCAACGGAGTTGGTCTTCCGTCTCGGGTATCGTAACTCCGCGTGCAAGCGAGATTCGCTCAAGTACATCTTGCAGCGGCAACTCAAAACTGCTCAAAACCGCCGCGGCGAGCAGCCCGCTTCGGCCAATACCTTGGCGGCAGTGAATGATGACACGGCCACCAGTCAGAAGGGTGTCGTGCAAGTCGTTGACGACGGTGGCAAATGTTTCCGCATCCTTCGGCGTGCCACGATCGGGAATCGGCAAGTTGACGAACTGTAGCCCAAGTCGACGGCTCAAAGTCTCTTCTTCGGTCAACTCCAACCGTTCGTTCTCCTCTTCTTCGAGAAGTGAAACAACGTGCGAGATCCCTTGCCTCTTCCACGCTTGCAGATCATCTTCAAGCCAATCGTTCCCGCGTGGCCGTGCCGCAACAGCGAGCTTGCCCGGAAACACATCCGCTTGAATCAGATACAGGTTATTGGGAACCGGCATCGTGTTCTCCTTCAGCAAGTGGATCGATCATAGCCTTCGTGATGATATCTCTTGGCAGGGAGTCTACGTCGTACCCACGTTCACGCAGCACTTTGATGCGGTGATGACCATCTAGAATTGTACCATCAAGCCGAGTCTTCAGGCAGTTGGGCTGGTTCGGTGCCAATGACTGAACAATCCATGCCGTCGTTTGGTTTCTGAGCCTAGTCAGTTTCAGGTGCAACAACTGATCGTCACGATGGATCATCGTCAAAGGCGGTAGCACGTTGCCTCCGAAATGGAGTATTGGAGCATGCACATCGGATGACTTACATTTTACTGAAGTAGGAGTTGTACCGGAGCCTGACGCGTTAGCGAAGTGCTGCTGGCCGAAGTGTCATCTGCCGGGTTGGGGTAGCGGCGTGCAACTTTCGTGCGAGTTCATCTAGGTCGGCGACACTTGCAGATTCGAGCGTGACGCATTGCGTGACATTTGCGAAGCAGCGGATAGCGGATGTGGCATAGCGTGGATCGTAATGGATCTCCAACAGTGAGGCAACGAAGTCTGTCCAGCGGCCAGCGATGATCAGCTCTTCCCAGGCTCGCAGTCGCGCACCCCCATGGCCCGCTGCGAACTGTCGAAGCGTTTCCACCAGCTTGCCCGGATCGGCAACATAGTGTTGGTACTCGGCCAAGAGGTGCGCGACGCGGCCTGCGATTGGCATCGTGATTTTTATCCCCGATGCAGCTTTCATGCCTGCCCAGAGCTTGGGTGGAACGTACAGCGAGCCAATACGGTTGCTCTCTGCTTCAACCCAGACCGGCAACGCAGGGTCGAACTTCGACAGTTTGGCAAGAATGAGGGACTCAAACATTTTTTGCGTGGGCTGCGTCCCCATGTGGCCCAGCGCAGAGCCACGGTGGTTGGCCAAGCCTTCTAGGTCCAATGCTTGCGCGCCGCAGCTAGCAAGCCGGTGTAACAGTTGAGTCTTGGCGGTACCTGTCGCCCCACCAACCACGTGGTATTCAAACTCGCAAGGGACAACATCGAGCCGCTCACGCACATAAGTTCGGTAGGTCTTGTAGCCACCGCGAAGTAGTGTCACGCGCCAACCGACAGCAGCAAGCACTGTTGCCAAGCTCGCTGAGCGCTGTCCACCGCGCCAGCAATAAATCAGAGGGCGATACTCCCGATCCTTGGCGGCAAAATGGCTACTGAAGTGTCGCGCGATATTCGCCGACACCATGGCCGCACCCAGTCGTCGCGCAGGGAAGGCACCGGTTTGCACATAGAGCGTGCCAACCTCGGCACGTTCTGAGTCTTCCAGCATCGGCAGGTTGACAGCACCTGGCAAGTGATCCTCGGCGAACTCGCTGGCCGAGCGCACATCAATCACCTCATCGAAAATGCTGAGTTCGGCCAGGCTCTCGGGCAAGTGCTGTAGAATCTGCGCGGTGTTGGTCATTCCACATGTTTTACGCGATTGAATCGCAGACGAACACAATGTCACCACAGTTGCCGGCAAATGCTCGCCATCGTATGCCTCTTGATTCTCATACCCATCTCGCTATAATTGCAACTTAAGCCACCACGATCGACAATGGCGGGTGCGTCGCACAAGCGATGCACACCGTAGTCGGTCGGGTGGCTTTTTTCGTTTTGAGAGCACTCTGCTCACACTGTGAGCAGGAAAGAGAATCCGCTCACGGAGTGAGCGGAGTACCAACAGACCCCAACCCGAGGCCCCATGCCATGACCAAAGCCGAACTGCTCAACGCACCGATCGAACACATCGACATGACGAAGCACAACGTGGTGCCGATGGTGGAGGCTATGAATCAAATGGCCTTCTCGGCACGGGATCTCGCTCGTGCTGCGGACATCACCAACCGCATGGTGAAGGACACCGACTGCGGCATCATCCTCTGCCTGGCCGGATCGCTCATCAGCGCCGGGTTGAAGAAGGTGTTCGTGGATGCCATCCGCTGCAACATGGTGGATGCCATCGTGAGCACCGGGGCCAACATCGTCGATCAAGACTTCTTCGAGGCGTTGGGCTTCCGACACTACATCGCCGATGAGAAGCTGCGTTACGGCATGCACGACGCCGAGTTGCGCGAGATGCAGATCGACCGCATCTACGACACGCTCATCGACGAAGAACAACTCCGCATCTGCGACGACACCACCAAGATCATCGCCGATGAACTGGAAACCCGTCCGTACTCGTCACGTGAGTTCATCGTGGCCATGGGCGAGTACCTCGACAAGCACGGCTGCAAAACCAAAGACAGCATCGTGTACGAAGCCTACAAGCACGGCGTGCCGATCTTCTGCCCGGCCTTCAGCGACTGCTCCGCCGGCTTCGGTATGGTGGCTCACCAGCACGAACGCGGCGATGGCCCGAAGATGAGCCTCGAAAGTGCCAAGGACTTCTACGAGCTGACGAAGTGTAAGATCGCCAACCCAAGTACCGGGCTGTTCATGATCGGCGGGGGCGTGCCGAAGAACTTCGCACAAGACATCGTTGTGGCGGCAGACGTCATCGGTGTTGATGCATCCATGCACAAATACGCCGTGCAGGTGACTGTAGCCGACACCCGTGACGGGGCACTATCAGGTAGCACGCTGAAGGAAGCCTCAAGCTGGGGCAAGGTGGACTTGGCCTGGGAACAGATGGTGTTTGCTGAGGCCACGATGGCAGTGCCGCTGCTGCTGGGCTATGCGTACCACAAGGGCGAATGGAAGGCCCGCAAGGCAAAGAACTGGAACGCAATTCTAGACGCAGTTCCAGTTGCTTAGGTGTGTTTGATTTGTGGAAAGTGATCGGGTCAGGGGCTGGTTTGAATGCCCCTACCCGAAGATCGGCCTACCCCATTCTTAGCTCTGGTAGGCTGGGTCTTTCAGCGTGAGGCGGGGGCCAGTAGGTCGGCGCTTCGTCTGAAACACTGGGCTTGATCCACCGGCCACGTGTGGGCCGTACGGGGCAACAACCGGGTTCATGCCGTGTCCGTGGGCCGGGGTCAGGTCGATGAGATCCTCTGTGACGTTCTCATGACACAGCTTGCCATCGGCCATCTCAAACACGTTATCGGCGTACGGTACCAAGCGTGGATCGTGCGTCACGACCAGCACGGTAGCGTTGCGTTGACGGGCCACATCGTGCAATAGGTTGATGACTTGCTGACCGTTCTCCCAGTCGAGAGCGCTGGTCGGTTCATCGGCAAACAGGAAGCTCGGGTTCTTCACCAGTGCCCGGCCAATGGCCACGCGCTGTTTCTCGCCACCGGACATCAGGTTCGGGCGCAAGTGCATTTTGTTACCTAGGCCCAACTGCCCGAGGACGGTTTCGGCCCGCTTCTTGGCTTCACGGCTGCTCACGCCTTCGCCCCACTTCAACACGATTTCCAGTTGTTCGCGGGCCGTGAGGGCCGGGAACAGGTTATACCCCTGGAACACGTAGCTACAGTGCTTGAGGCGGAACTGCTCGAGCTGCTGCTCGCTCATGTTCCAGATTTCCTGACCGAGAGCTTTCACGTTGCCGCTACAGGGGCGGAGCAACGCAGAGAGCACGGCCAGCAGTGTGGTTTTGCCGCTGCCGCTTGGCCCCATCAGCAAATTCAATTCGTTGGGTCGCAGGCCGAGAGAGACATCATTGATAGCAAAAGTCTTGTGATCGCCTTGACCGAAGGAACGCAGAAGACCATCGCCTTGAAGTGTGTATTTCTTGACGATCACCGCTGGAGCCTCTTGGGGCTTCACAGCAGCAGGTTCAGGAGTCTTTGCCGACATCTTTTTCGATGGCTTGACAGTTTTCGACCGAGTCGCCGGCTGTTTGTTTCGGTTGAAGATCGAACGAAACAAGGCGGACTTCAAAATCGTCTGGGCAATTCGGGCCATCGGTCTCAACTCCATTGTCGTAATTCAAGGGGAATGGAACACTTCCGGTCAGGTCGTTGGGCGATACACTCCTTCCATTCGGTTGATTTGGCTGACTCTCAACACAAAGGAGTTGAAAGTGTACGCAGCCAAACCATAGTCTTGCACGGGAGTACCTACTAATACCAGGGCCACCCGTTCACCCAACTAGATATGCAAGGTTAATCGGTAAACGGCAACCAAGCCCGTTAATTTTGGGTACTTTCGCAGTTTACCCAAAAGAAAAAGTTCCCAGAGTCGGACTGGCGAAACAGGTGGGGTGGTATGGATTAAGTCGAACATGCACAACGTGTTACCTCGGTAAGTATTACCGCCGGTTGTTCAGGTCGACGCGAGAACATCCGCTGTCGGAGGCGATGAATTTCTCTGTCTTTTTTGTCTAATTTGGTTGTAGCAGTTGGAGGGCCGGACAGTTACCGACGCTTTGTTAGCAAAATCGCTCCTGCAAGCCGTACCTCGGCAGATTGCCGAGAGTACCGCCTGGGCTGAGCTGCGCGCGGCCATTCAAGCTGGGCAAGCCGGGGCTATCGACGGGGCCTGGGGTAGTAGTGCCGCTGCTGCCATCTCTGCGGTGTGCCTCGATGCCCCTGGCCCGGTGCTGGTGCTGGTGGCCAATGTCTCGGACGTGACCACCGTTGCGGAAGACCTCGCCAGCTTTACCGGCACCCGGCCCGTGGTGTTGCCCGCCTTTGAAACCTGGCCGGTGATCGAACGCACCCAACTGGCCCCCGAGACTACAGCCCGGCTGCAAGTGCTCGCCCTGCTGAATGCCGCTGGCCCCGCCAAGGGGTTGACCGTGGTCGCCCCGATTGCCGCCGTAGTGCAGCCAGTGCCCGCACGGGCCGAGCTGCAAACCCGCAGCCGAAGGATCACCGTCGGCGGAACCACCGACCCGGACGAGCTGGCCAACTGGTTGAACGACGCCGGGTACAAACGAACCGACGCCGTGGAGGCCCCCGGTGAGTTCGGCAAACGTGGCGGCATCGTCGATGTGTTCCCATCCGATGCGACGGATCCCGTCCGCCTCGAGTTCTTCGGCGACGAACTCGAAAGCATCCGCCGCTTCGCCGTGGCCACCCAACGCAGCCTGGCCAAGATCACCGAACTGACCCTGCTGCGGGTGAACTCGTCGGGTTCCTCGTCCGGCTGGGCCTTCTTCACGGACTATCTCCCGAAGAACACGTTCATCATCCTGATCGAACCGAACGACCTGCACGAGGCTGCTGGGCACTTCCATGAGCGCGTGGCGGAGGCCACGGGGTTGTTCACCGTACAAGGAGTGTTCGCCAACGTGATGGAGCACCCCACCATTACGGTGAGTGCGTTGCCCCGGGCGAGTGTGGAGGCCACCGCCCATTTAACGGTGGAAAGTGTCGAGCGGTTCAGCGGGCAGGTGCAGAAGGTGCGCGAGGAGCTCGACACCATCGCCAAGAACGATCAGGTGTACATCGCCTGCCAGACCGACGCCGAGGTGAAACGCCTCACGGATGTGCTGAGTGCCGGGCAGTTGATGCAGTCAGCCCGTTTGCAATTAGTGAAGGGGCACGTGAAGCGTGGGTTCCGGTTACTTCTTGGCAATCTTCGGGAGGGCGAGGCTCCTGCCGAGCCGAACCAACGGCTCACCGGGAGGTTCGCCCTCCCAAAGACAGAAACCTCTATCCTCGTCCTCGGTTCCCATGAACTCTTCCACAAGGAATTGCTTGCAGCCGGGGTCAAGCTCACCGTTGCACCGACGCGACGAGTGGAAAGCAGGGCGATCGACAGCTTTCTCGACCTCAATCCGGGTGACTACGTCGTGCATGTGGCCCACGGCATCGCCCGCTACCTCGGCATGCGCAGCTTGGAGAAAGCCAAAACTGAAGAGACGGAGTACCGCACGGCACAGTCGGCCCTCGAAGAGCACCTGGTGCTGGAGTTCAAAGACAACGTGATGCTGTATGTGCCGGCATCACGCATCGACCTCGTGCAGAAGTACATCGGCGGTACGCACGCCAGCCCCACTCTCTCCAAATTGGGTGGCCAAGCCTGGGGCCGCAAGAAGGACAAGATCAGCGAGGCCGTGCGCGACATGGCCGCCGAGATGATCCAGATTCAAGCGGTGCGGGCCACCCTGCCCGGCTTCGCTTTCCCGGCGGACTCTGACTGGCAGCGCGAGTTCGAGGATGCCTTCCCGTATCAGGAAACGCCGGATCAGGCGAGCAGCATCGTCGAGATCAAAGGCGACCTGGAAAAGCCCCGGCCGATGGATCGGTTGCTGTGTGGCGACGTGGGTTACGGCAAAACCGAAGTGGCGGTGCGGGCTGCGTTCAAGGCCATCGATAACGGCAAGCAGGTGGCCATCCTCGTACCCACCACAGTGCTGGCCGAGCAACACTTCCGCACCTTCCGCGAACGCCTAGCCGAGTACCCGTTTACCGTCGAGTGCCTCAACCGCTTCCGCCCGGCCAAGGAGCAGAAGGAGATCATCAAGCGGCTGGCCGAAGGCAGCGTCGATGTGGTGATTGGTACACATCGACTGGTCAGCGAAGGGGTGAAGTTCAAAGAGTTGGGTTTGGTCATCATTGATGAAGAACAACGCTTCGGCGTGGAACACAAAGACCGGCTGAAGCGGATGCGCACGTCGGTGCACATCCTCACCATGACGGCCACGCCGATCCCGCGCACCTTGCATGGGGCACTGCTGGGCATCCGCGAAATCAGTTCCCTCGAAACCCCGCCGCTGGATCGCCACCCGGTAGAGACCCGCATCATCCGCTGGGATGAAGCGTTGGTTCGCAGTGCGATCTACCGCGAGTTCAACCGGGGCGGGCAGGTGTACTTCGTCCACAACCGCGTGTTCGACATCCAAGAAGTTGCCGCCAAGGTGCAGTACCTGGTACCGGAAGCCAAGGTGGTGATCGGTCACGGGCAGATGGCCGAGGGGGAGCTCGAAGCCACGATGGTGAAGTTCATCTCGAAGGAAGCCAACGTGTTGGTGGCGACCACGATCATCGAGAGCGGGTTGGACATCCCCAGTGCGAACACCATCTTCATTGATGATGCCGACGAGTACGGCCTGGCGGATCTGCATCAGTTGCGGGGCCGCGTAGGCCGCACCAAGCTGCGGGCCTATGCGTACCTCATCGTGCAGGAAAACAAGTTGGTGAACCCGAACGCCCAGAAGCGGCTCAAGGCCATCGAGGAGTTCAAGGAGTTGGGCAGCGGCTTCAAGATCGCCATGCGAGACTTGGAAATCCGTGGGGCGGGTAATATCCTCGGCACGCAGCAGAGCGGGCACATCGCAGCCGTGGGGTACGAACTGTACTGCCAGTTGCTGGAAAACGCGGTGCGAGAACTGAAGCACCAAGCCCCGCGCGTGGCCGTGGAAGTGAACGTCGATCTGCCGTGGCCCGCGTTCCTGCCCAAGGATTATGTACCGGGCCAGAAGCTACGCATCGAGGTCTATCGCCGGTTGGCCCGGTTGCGTGAAGCGGCCAAACTTGCGGACTTCAAATCCGAGTTGGCCGACCGCTACGGCCCACTACCCGAAGCCGTGGACTGGCTGATGCGCACCACCGAGATCCGGCTGCTCTGCGTGAAGTGGCAAATCGGCGGGGTCCACCGCGTGGCCAACGACTTTATCTTCAGCTTCCGCAGCCGCAAGAAGGCCGAGACGCTGGAGAAGCTGACGCACCGCCGCATCAAACTGGTGGACGACAAGACGATGTACCTGCGCCTGAAACCCGAGGAGGACGGCGACGGCAACGAAGCCAACTACCGGTTCCTCGTGAAGTTATTAGGGAGTGGTGGGTGAAGTAAATCTGTCACGATTCATGCAATTTGTCGTCGTCTCTCCCCACGTTTCAGCACATCCCGCTTGCAAGTTACCACCAGATCTCGACGCGAAACCTACGGCGAACTTGGGCAAAATGCAGTGAGCTTTTGCGGGAACGTACCCCGATAACGGAAGCATACCTCACATCGAGGTGTGTTCCCCAAGGAAGGGTTTCCCATGCGTAAGATCATTTTCTGCCTCGTCCTCGCTCTCGCCGCCGTTGCTGGTGCTTCGGGCTGCAAGAGCAGCCACGGTTGCTCGACTTGCGGCAACTAAAGCCGAGAAACGATTCGTCGCCAACTCTGTCCTCACATCGAGTGTGAGAACAGAGTTGGCGACGGCTCTTGAAGCACTTCTCTCGTGTCATCCAGCACGTTCAGGATGGACAGCATACCTAGCATCCCAACGACAAAACGCTCGGTGGCTCGATCAAGACCATCAACTACCGCGTTGGGCCAGCTTCCGGTGTGGTGGGTCGTAGGCCAACAAGTTTGTCGAGCATACCAGTTGCCCACTTCAATGCGGTCGGGCTGCCAGTGATCAAGAAGCGAGCAGTTTCTTTCTGGTACGTCACTTTGAAATCGTTCGGGAACTTCTTAGCCCCCAGCGTGGTCAGCGTGTCGAGGGCATCCGCCGTAGCTTCCGGCGAAGCATCCTTCGCGGCGTAAATCAGCATGTCATTCTTGGGTAGTTGCTGCACCTTGCTCAGTTGAGCCTGAAGTTTTTCGATCTGGGCCTTCAGCTCTTTCACTTGGGAATCCGTTGACTGGTCATTGAATAGCTTCAGTTCCCCTGTTGGCTCGAATCGCTTCTTGACATCTTCCAATACGAACGTGCCTTTGCCATCACCAGTCACCGTGACGGATGGTTGTTTGTCGGCACCGGGCTTGCCTTTGGCGAGTTCTGTGACCGTTACTGTCTGTGTCACATCTTTCGCAACACTTCCACCCTCAATCGTCTTGCTCAATTGTTTGACAATGACCGCTTCGCCGAGCTTATTGGTGACATCGAACATCACGATCGTTGGCTTGGTTGGCTTGCGGAAGACCCAAGCGGATACCTGTTCTTTACTCGGTTCCACGAAAGTATTGCTGCCAACGAACTCCCAGCCTTGCTTTTCTTTTGTGTCAAGGAAGCTCACGAAGTCCTGTTTGCCAATCGGCTTTGAAGGGATGAAG
>JBBRME010000063.1:0-21383 GCA_038230995.1 Gemmatales bacterium | reverse complement strand
GTAATCCTTGCTCCCGGCCGAGTTCTTGTCTTTCAGGGCGTTGCGGAACAGGGCGGCGGGTACGTTCAGCGTTTCTGTTTTGAAGTCGTAGATTTGCTTACCGACAAACTCGAAATAGCCGAACTTCTCGGCCAGCTTGTTTGCCACGGCCCAAACGCTGTCGCGGGTCACATCCTTGGTGCCAGGCGTAGCAGACCGCAGGATACTGATGGCCGCTTCTTCCTTGTCGATCTGCTTATATGCCGGGATCTTCTGGATCTCGGCAAGGGCTTCCGTGCGGTAGGCTTTCTCCAGGTTCGGATCAGCCCATTTCCAGTCGCCGCTGGCGTCGTTTGGCCCGGGCGGGTTCATGCCGGCTTGCCAGCTCACGATCCGCAGGTTGATGTCCACCCCACGGTTTTCTTCACCCTTGGTCAAGCGGTAAATGTCAAAGCTGAACTCGACGGGTACCGTGTCGTCCTTCGCAGTACCAAGTCCACTCGGCACCGTCTTAAAGGCATAGGCGGCCCGTTGCGAGCTACGCGGATCGCCGCCAATGTACTTGCGGTAGTTGAACTCGCGGCCAACGTCGATGCCGTCGCTGTTGCCTTTACGGCTTTCGTAACTCAACGTGCCGCGATGCGGTACACGGGCTTTCACTGTTTTCTGTTTGGCCTGTTCGCTGGGGTTCGAGGCCAGCAGCGTGACCAGGGTAATGCAACTCATGCTGAACACCAATGCGGTGAACAACAGGGCATATCCGAGGAACCGCCCCAGTACGATCTCGAAGCGTTCAACAGGTTTGGTAGTGATGGTGAAGATGTTCTGGCGCTTCACGTCGAGCGGCAAGGCAAACGCAGCCAAGAGTGCACACGTCACCAGCATTAGGACTGGGGCGATGACGCCGGACATCAGTTTGATGTCCATCATCAGTTCGTCTTCAGCCTTGGCACTCGGGTTGAACCACTTCAGTGGCACGAGCAGGATCATCAACAGCAGCACGAACAGAATGATGATCCGGTTGCGGATCACTTCCTTGATGCTCAGTGTTGTAATGGCCCAGATCCGTTGAAAGCTAAGCTTCCGGCAACCGAAGTACAGGGGCGTGCTGATGGCAAGAAACGCCAGTACGCCAGCTACGGTCAGCGCCAGACTCTGCCAAGGGTAGACCTTATCTTCATCCTTCATCGAGTTACCGCGAAACACATACTTCGGTACGTCGCGAACTTCATAACCCAGCAAACTGAACTTCGGATTCACAATCTTGGTGTAGCCCGTCGGATCGGGCATCGGCTTGAAGTTCAGTGGATCGTAGCCGACATTCAAGAAGACGAGCGCGCCGTACACCGCAAAGCTCAACAGTGCTAAACCGGTGCAAATCAGCAGGAACAGGCCGCCACCCTTTTTCTCGCCATCTTCCTGCGGCACAGCATGCGGGCGTGTCATCGAAATCAGCAGGTAAATGAGCGCACCAATCAGCAAGAACCCCCCGGCATCCTGGAACCAAGCCTGAATCAGGCCGGGGATGTCGCCAAAGGTATACGCTTCGCGTTCAAGTGTGAGTGCGGCAAACAACGGTTGCATCACAGACTTCCCACTGAGTTCGACAAGATTGGATGAACCGAGTTACTTCTGTTCGTTGGGCAGGTAGCGGCGGCCAGGGCGAGCCTTCGACTCTTCAATAATGCGGAGGAAGAGGTCTTCCAGCGTCGTCGTCGGGTGGCCCACTTGCTCGAGTTTTCCGCCGTGCTTCTCGATGACTCCACGCAATTCCTTCTCCAGCGAGTCCGTCATTTGCAAGCCGCTGGCTTGCAGTTGGATACGCTTCTGGTCTTCGACCAGCTTGTTCACCGCACCTTGTTCTTGTAGGTCGCCGTTGTAAAGGATGGCGATGCGATCACAGACGTCTTGCACGTCGTCCAAACGGTGACTGCACATCAGCACCGTTTTGCCTTTTTTCTTCAGGTCGAGGATCAAGTCCTTCATCCAGCGTGTGCCGAGGGGGTCGAGGCCGGAGGTCGGTTCGTCGAGGATCACGAGATCCGGGTCGTTGATGAGGGCTTGAGCAAGGCCGATGCGTTGTCGCATCCCCTTCGAGTATTCCCGGAGTGTTCGCTTCTTGTCGGCGGACAGGCCAACGGTGTCGATGAGTTCCGCAGCACGCTTGCGTCGCACAGCGGCAGGCATATTGAACAAACGACCGTAGAAGTCGAGCGTTTCCTCGGCGTTCAAGAAGCGGTAGAGGTAGCTTTCTTCAGGCAGGTAGCCAATGCGTTCGTTCTTTTCGACCTTACCGCTGGGTTCGTTGAACACTAGGGCTTCGCCGGACGACTGAAACAGCAGACCCAGTAGCAACTTGATGGTGGTGGTCTTGCCCGAGCCGTTTGGCCCCAGCAGACCGAAGATCTCGCCCTTTTGGATGGTCAAGTCGAGGGCATTGAGCGCCGTCTTCTTCTTGCGTCCCCAGAAGTCGCGGTACACTTTTGTGAGGTTACGTGTTTCGACGACGTTTTCGGGCATGGCTCCACGGCTCCGGCTTCGCGGGATCAATACACGGTGTTACGCCCGTGGTTGCGCCACTGTTCGCGCTTTGTACCGTTGTTGTAGTTATGGCGTCCACAAACGCCACCAAAGCGAGTAAGGAAGTGCGAAATTGGGGGGAGGTTACTGGGTGAGGAGTGAGTGGTGCAAGTTCTTCACGCTCGAGGCGTGGGCTTCACACTTGGCTTCAGTTAAAACTGAGTGCTAATAACTGCCGAGACGGTCAGCCTCAAGATTGTAATGCCGAACGTGAGTATAAACGCAGAGACGAGGTCCAAACCCGTGTATCGCTTTATCCCAATGAGTAACACTACACTTCCGATGATATTACCACCGACTGGTACCAGGGTAATGACTGATACGATCAGACCCAGAACGCTAAATGTTCCAAGTGATTTAAGCCATGACCATATTGGATTTATTGTTTGCATCCTTCGGACGAGGTAGATAACCGTGCCGCCAGCTATTACTTCAATAGCAAGATGTACAAAAAAAATGAACACAAGGTTTGACGTAGTATCCAAAGTTTGGACTCCAAAGCAGTCATGACTCGGATTGCCAACTTGAAGAATCTATCAACGTATCTCGCCAATGGCTACCGAATCAACTTGCGGCCCGGCTGCTGGAAATCCTTAACACTCCGAATGGGTAAGGAAAGCAAAGCTTGTCAACGGAGGAATACTGCACCACCTAACTATGATCACTTCAAAGGTAATGTTCCAGCCGCTTGGCTCACAGCAGTCTTCGGCAGCGGGTCGCCTTGCAGAACAGTCACAGCCGACCCCTCCGCTACGAAGGCCGAACTGGGCTCCCGACCCAGTGCATCGCAAAATCGACTGCCGTAGCAACTCTCCACATCGCATTCCACGTGGGCCGAAGTCGCTTGCCAAACTCGCCACTGCGGGTGCTGCACGCCGTACTCCAAGGCGGTACCTTGGCGCTGCAACGCATAGCCCCAGTAGTGTTCCGTGATGTACTCTTCCTGCGAACCCGCCATTGGCAAACTCGGCTCCCCCATGAACTCGGCACGAATGAAATTGCGGGCGGGGCGCTTACCCCAACCATACTCCACAGTCCCGCCAACCCCCTTTGCGGGATCTGGTAATTGGATCTTCGAATCCATGGGTTGGCAGACATAGTTCTCGTTGTAGATCCAACGCGCCACGGCTGCGATGGCCCACTTCGGTACGACTTCTTTGACGAACACCACTCCGCGTCGCCACTCGCCACCGAAGTTCCGGCGGACGTAGAAACGCAGGTTGAGTTCATCGAAATTGCGATGGAACGGGATGGGGATGCCGAGCAGGCGGGTCTTGAGAAATCGGAAGCCCACCAAGCTCATCAAGGTCTTGCCGTTCCATGTATCGAGTTCTGTACCATACGGTACGAGGGGCCGCAGCACCTCCGGATCGACATCGTAGTTGAGCATCAACAGGTGTCGCCATTCCGCACTGAGGAATCGTCTGTTCATGCTTCACTATCCGTGGTCAGGACCATGGAGACAACATTTTATGCTCATCACTACCGCTAGCTGTGGAATTCACCAACCTGAAGTTCCCGGTAGAACACGGTGGTGCTGCACAGCCCGCCCTGTGGCCAGAGTGCATAACCGGGGATCACGCCACAGCGTTGCCAACCCATGCGTGCATACAGCCGCTCGGCATCGCCGCCAGTCACCGTGTCCAACACCAGCAGCGTCCGTTTGGCGTCCCGTGCCGCAGCCTCAACCGCTAGCAACAGCATTGCCCCCAACCCACGCCGACGAGCGATGCTGTGGACCTGCATTTTTGCCACGTCGGCCCGATGCGGCTGGTTGTCCGGCATGGCAAGAAGGAGTGTAACCGTACCCACGATCCTGCCTGTCGGCTCATCAACGGCAACCAGTACGATCCGTTCGCCCCGCTCCGCACTCGCCAAGGCACTGCGCCAGAAGTTGACAGCCGTGGCCCGGGGCAATGGTAGCATAAAGCCAATGGATGCCCCACCCTCCACGCAATCCATTGTCACATAGGCCAGTGAGTCGACCATTTCCAGGCTGGCTTGTTGAATACGAAAGCCTTCAGCCATCGTGCGATCCAGGTTGAGTGACGAAACCTAAACACGAAGAGTCGGCTACACTTCGATCATTCAGTCCCTTTTTTCTCCCGGTCGCCCTTGTTCTTTTTCCGGCGGTTCGAGAGATATGACCAGATCGCCCATATAAGGGCTATCAGTAAGGCTAAGAGTATCAAAGATGCGTAAAATGTTATATCGTCGATCTTAAACAAATACTTGATGCCCACGGCCAAAGCGAAGGCGATCCCGAGCATAACACCCTGCCCCTCGGCTTGTATCATTCCATCGCCGAAACTCTGAAGGGCTTGTTTCTTAGCTGATACCTTGCTGGGCATCTCCTGTAGTGGAATCTCGATCCCCGCCTCCTTGAAAGCATAAATCGGAATTTTCTTGCCACAGGCTTCGCACCAACCAGCCGCGATCTCTGTTGTCGGTATAGTCACACCGCAATTCAGGCAGTTCATGGCTGTTCTTCCTTTTGCACAAATCTTGATCTACATACGTTGTTGCAGTGGCATCGGCTTTGATCAACAAGAAACACGGAGTTTGTCGACGATGAATCGTCTTTTAAGTTCTTTTCGTTCTTTCTGAACTTGGGAGGCGGAAATGGTGAAGAGAATCATCGCGAATGTCAGATCGGTAGAGAATCGAATTACGGAAGAATTCCCATGAGTTGTAATACGTTTGATTTCGAGCTACATCTACTCTGTAAGAGCAGATATTTTATCAGCTTTACTTCACGTGATCCGCCTTGTTCGCAGTACTACCCTCAGTCACCATCATCCGGTCGATCCCAGCAGCCTTAGCAAGATCGGCTGCAACGACTCAGTTGAGCCATAACAAACATCTTTGTGGATTACCCATGCCAAAACGATAAACCATTCCCAAGTCCAATCTGGTCGCACATCCCGTGAACAAAAAACCTTCAGACTTGATATATCCCCGCGGAGCTCAAGAGTATTTACGCGCAGCTCGTCGCCGATTGACTTGGTCATTCGCGGTAACGATGTTAGGCGTCGTTATGGTCTCGGTGGCGTTCATTTTACTCGATCACAAATCAGGCACGTTTATCATTGGTTTAGTTATTGGCGGCTTACTGAGTTTTATGGGGCTGCTTCTAGCAGTGTGTTTCTGGGCAGACGATGGCCGAGTGTTGCGCCGGCTTGCTGCGTTCCGTCGGGGTGAGTATCTGGCCCACTGGACCTACACACCCGAAGAGTGGAAGGCTTGCGAAGAATCGCTCAAAAGCGAGTCCACGATCAGGGAAGTTTACATCGGGCGAGACTGTGTCCTTTGCGGGAGCACCTTGATCCGATGGAATGTGATTGGCCAGAGTCTCGCAAGCGTCGTTCTCGTTGCCGGACAGCCCAATCAAATCAAGTTCGTGGTCAGTAACGTCAACTCGAATGGGGCCGCATGGCTCAATGACATTTCCATCCCGATACCGCCTGGGCAGGAGAGCAGAGCCGAAGAAGTCGTGAAAACAGTCATTGCTGCTGTAAGACCTGTGGGCTGCGGCGTCAAAATGTTCTGGATTTTCCTCGCAATCGTCTCCTTGGCACTCGTGGGATTGCAACTGGCGAGCACTTTCGGCATTCTCAAGTAAAAGGTAGAGTCAGCAACGATTTTGGCTCTGTCGTCAATCAATCACCACGTTCAACATGCTTGGTCTCTGTAGACGAACAAACGACACGTAGCACGCTTCCTGTCTTCTCGAATGAGAACCGGACTCCCCAACAGGCCCAGCGTGGATTCGACGGGGCCTTGATGGAAAATTCGTACACACTCATTCAGCGATTCCATCGGTGCTTTCTGGTACCATGTTCACGCTTCGGTTGAGCCAACTGGAACGTACCCGGAGAAAACCGATGTTATTACGAAGTACGCTTGTCGGGGTGTTGGCGGTCGGTGTTCTGCTGTCTTCGGCCGCGAAGGGTCAAGAGAAGCCAGCCGAGCCGACGGCCGAGCAACTCAAGAAGGCCAAGGATGAATTCGCCAAGATTGGAGCGACCTACGAGAAGGTAACCGATCCACAGACCAAAGCTATATCGCATACGTTCCAGTTGCTGCCACGTTCCCAGAATGCAGTTCTGAAGAAACTGCCGAATCCACCGTTTCGCTTCAATCTGAGCCTCTATGACACGGCAGTGACGGATGAGGGTCTGAAGGAGTTGAAGGTTCTTAACAATCTCATCGCGCTGGATCTCGCGAGCACCAAGGTGACGGACGCGGGACTCAAGGAACTGAAAGAACTCAAAAACCTCACAGAGCTGTACCTTGCTTTCGGGCGTGTGAGTGGCACGGGACTCAAGGATCTCAAGAACCTCACTGTGCTGGATCTCAGTAACAGCGAGTTGTCGGACGAAGGAGTCAAGGAACTCAAAGAACTCAAAAATCTCACCTATCTTGACCTCTATGCCACGAGGTTCACGGATCTGAACCTGAAGGAACTCAAGGAACTCAAAAATCTGACCGTGTTGAACCTCGGCAATACGAAGGTGACCGACACAGGTCTTAAGGAGTTGAAGGAATTTAAGAACCTCTCCGAACTGAAGCTTGGCGAAACGCGGGTAACCGACGCGGGTTTGAAGGAACTGAAGGAGCTCAAGAACCTCACCTACCTCGGACTAGGCGTTACAAAGGTAACGGACGCGGGTTTGAAGGAACTGAAGGAGCTCAAGAACCTCACCGCCCTGAACCTTAAAAGCACCAAGGTGACGGATGTGGGCCTGAAGGAACTGAAGGAAGCCTTGCCAAAGTGTAAGATTATCCGGTAGCGTTCCTTCCTGCGAAGAGAGTACGATCGGATGCCCGAGGTCTGGGAAATATCCTAACTCCTGTAGGGGGTCAAATGGGGTATTTCGTGACATCCTTCTCAACAGAGTGGAACAATCCAGCTCCGGACAGCTGTCCCAAGTCATTGTGATGCTTTCGACCAGTTGTCATGGGTGTGCCCAGTTTCTCTGGGGGCAAATCACATAAACCTCGCCCCGTTTACGGGGAGAGGTCGCTTGTTGCGATAAGCATCAATCGGGTGAGGGGTCTTGTTCTTGTTGAAATCCCCTCACCCGGCCTTCGGCCACCCTCTCCCCGTAAACGGGGCGAGGGGATAAAAACAAACTCACACTCAGAGAATCTGGTTCCACCCGTTGTCATGCTCGAGCCACTTGGGCTTGATTCCGCATCCCGAATGGTTTCTCATCGCCACAGTCTGGCTTGAACGACCGCCATTGCCCCAGGACGCACCCCATGGCCACGGATTTGGCCCTCAACCCTCAAACTTCCACGCCTCGGCGCTACTGGCAACTGCCAGTCTTTGCCATCGGGCTGGCCGCCGCCATTGTTGCATACAAGTATTTCCCCCTACAGGCGGGGCAAAAGCACGAGCATCTCGAGCGCGACAGATACAACCTGCAACAAGCGATGGAACGCAAGCCGTTGAATGTTCCGGAGTTGCAAGACGGTTTGACGAAGCTGGGGGCGCACACGGGGAAGAGTTCCAAGGAGACGAGTACGTTGTTCACGATGGGCTCTGCTCACGTGATGCTGGCGGAGCTGGACGCCGACAAAAGCAGTGAACATTGGCTGGCTGCCCAAGAGTACCTGAGTGGATGCCAAGCCAATGACATCAGCGATTCACAAGATCTCCTTCGATTGTCGTACCGATTGGCGAAGGCGAACGCTGCCACTGCACGTGGCGATGCAAAAACAACGCTAGAAGCCCTCAACAGCTTGCCGATGAACGAAGACCCCGGCAGTCGACAGAAACTGCTGGCCGAAACCTGCCTGCGGATCAATCCACCAGACGTGAAGCGAGCCAAGGCGGAACTCTCGGCGTACCTCAGCGGGCCACCTCGCGGCAGCATCACCGAAGCCACCAAGCTGCGACTCCAACTGGCCGATTTGTGTGTGAAAACTGGCGAGGCCGACCGTGCGCAGGCGTGGTTGCGGGAAGTAAGCGAGCAAGCACCACCGGATCTGCTGGCAACAGCGAAGATTCAACTGGCGCAACTGCTCATGAATGACCGCAACGTGAACGAAGCCGTGAAAATGTTTGAAGCCACGGAGCAACTGCCCGGCGTCAGTGCCGAGCAACGTAGTTTGGTACGCTACCAAACCGGTTATGGTTTGATGAGCTTGGGCAACGCCAAGGCCGCTGCAACGTATTTGATGAAGTCTACGGAAACTGCCGGGCCAGCCGCCCGTGCAGCCTATGTTCGCCTCGCGGAACTCTCAACCAAGGCCTCCGCGTGGAAGGAAGCCGACGAGTATCTGCAAGCCGCAATCAGTGGCATCAAGACACCTGCCGACTGGACCAACTCCTACGTCACTCTGGCCGAAATTCGCAAACAATACGAAGCCACGGCACAAGGCATGAAGCAGCACGGCGACTTCGATGCAGCCAGCCAACTGCTGACGCGTTACAGCAACATCGCCGACGGCACGAAGGACAAAGAACTGTTCGCAGAACTGCTTGCCGACTGGGCCAACGCCAAAGATGTCGTCGACCGCCGTGGCAAGCTCACCCAAGCCGGAGCCGAGTATGCCAAGCTAGCATCGGCCCGCAAGCAGGACGTTGAACAAGCCCGTTACTACGAACTCGCACACAATGCCTACAGCGCGGCCGGTGATACCGTTCAAGCGGAGGATGTCCTGAAGAAGCTATCGGCTCTGCCCGGTGCGAAACCCGAACAACTGGCCAACATCAACCTGAAGAAAGCTCAACTGCTACTGCAAGAGCAGAAGTACACTGAAGCCGGCATACTCCTGAAGGAACTCTCCACGGCCCCAAGTGGCCTAGGGTTGCGGGCGTCTGTGAAGTGGGCCTTCACGGAAGTGAAATGCGGACTCGTGCTGTTGAGTGATCCGGCCAACGAAGCCGATGGCCGACTACGCATCAAGGACGGCATACGGGTGCTGACTGAAGTGGCCAACAAGGGGTATGAGGGTGCTGATGAAAAGCTTGCCCACGAAGAAGCCTTGTACCACCTCGGGCGGTTTTTGATTGATAACAAGCTGCCGGAAGTGATGAACCTCGCCGATGCGGAAGGACGCTTCCGCCGCTTGCTGCGAGACTACCCGAAGAGCGAGTACACAGAAAAAGGCAAGCTGTTCCTTGGCATCACGCTTTGTGCTCTGGCTCAAAGCAAAACCCCCGGTGGTGCAACTCCGGCGAATGCGACCACACGCTTGACCGAAGCCAAGGAACTGTTCCAAGCACTTGGAACGTCAACAGATGAGTGGACACGGGTTCACGCGAACATCCGGTTTTTGCACTCGATGCTCTATCTCAAGCAGTTCGACACGATGATTGACGAATCCAAAGCGATGACGAAGAAATACCAGGGCACCGTGATGGAACTGTACGTGCTCAACATGCAGTACGTAGCCTACAACACCAGCCAAAGACCTGACCTTGCTGAGGCCATCAAAGAAAGCATCCGCGCGAAGTACGAGAAGCTGCCGGACACGGCCTTCCGCAATGACATGGTGGTGGAGTTCACCAAAGCGTACTGGATGAAATTGTTCAGCGTTAAATAATTCAACCTGAAGCGCGGGTGTGTGACGAACAGCGCGACGTTCGTCCTCCCCGGTGTTGAAAACCGGCGAGTCTACCAACAAGTCCTGTTCTGGTAAGTTGAACTGGAACATCGATAGCGTTTTGAGGAACACAAATGGCCGCTACGGCAAAGCCGACTGAACCAAATCCGGAAATGCCAATACGTCAAGCAGGGCTGCAAGGCATCGGGCACCGCTGGGCCATCCGTGTATTTGCGTTGTTGTTTTTGCTCACGCTGTTCGCGGGCTTGCTCAATTTTTTCATGACGAAGCTGAAGCAGTAGCCAGAATCCGCAAGTCGCCCTCACGCCGGGTCAATCCGCTACGATCCAGGAACTCACACAACGGCACGGCATACTTCCGCGTGGTGCCGAGGATATCGCGGATCTCCGCCACTGTCAGACCCGGCACCGTCTTCAACTTTTCGGTCACGTTTGCCCGCATGAGGGCATCGGAATCCGTGTGCAGGTACAGTTCCTCCGTCACGCGGACGAGGAACCCCTCAGCACAAGCCACTTCAAAGATGTCTCGCAGGGCGCTGGCACTGCCAGCCGCGTGGTTGATGTACGTTGAGGGATCGGGCGGTTGGAACCCCGCCTTTTTGTGCTCCTCGACAATACGGTCCTTCAACTTCCGCTGATTCACGCTGAGCTTCGGCTTAAAGTCGGCTCGGGCGATTCGCCGAGCGTCACCCACGAGTTGTTTGAGTTTGATGAACCGATCTGCCACAGCTTGTAGCAAGGCCTCGTCGCCAACGTAGTCAAGTCGGCTCAACACTTTCTGCCGGTCGTGGTTCGTCATCAGCGGGTTTTGTTCGTGCAGCGTAGCCAACACACTCAGCAACCGTTCACCAAGCTCGGCAAGCCAACCCGAGTGGATGAGTAGCTTACGTTGCGGTGGAAGCAGCAACTCCGCAACAGTTTGCTCGGCCACCATACCTGCAACAATCCCATCAACGGCATCCGGCGACAACCCTGCATCACGCACCAAGGATTCCGGCGTGAAGCCCGCATGTCCGGCGAACCACGCCACGGCTTTGGATCGTGCTGCCGGGTCGTCGTTCCACAAGCGCTCGGCGTACTCCAGTTGCTCAATGTTCTTGCGGCGAATCTTCTGTCCGCTGGGTTGCAGAACCTGCCCACCACCGAGGGTACGTTCCGCAGAACTATCGCGGATGACAAATGGCTGACCCCAGACCGCTGTCACCGGATCATCCAAAAACAACTGCGCGAAAACCCAGTCCCCCGGCTCGACGGTATCCGCATCAAGGATCGAAACCGTGGCCATCACCTCGGCAGTGCCGATGTGCAGGCGACACGGCAGACGGTGCTTGATGGCCTTGCGGGTGGTGGTGAGGGCGAGCATCCGCACGGTCAGCACTTTGCTTGGCTTCAAGTACCCTGGTGTTGCTAGTTCTTGCCCGCGCCGCACGGCGTCGTGAGGTACGCCAGCAAGGTTGATGGCTCCGCGCTGGCCGCGCTGTACGTCGTTCACGGGAGCGCCGTGGTTGTTCAACCCACGGATGCGGACGAGTTCACGGGTGCCATCGCCCCGGTGCCATTCCAGTTCGTCGCCAACTTTCACGCCACCACTGGTGATCGAGCCAGTCACTACCGTACCGTGGCCCTGCACCACGAAGGCACGGTCGATGGGCAAGCGAAACAACTGGCTGGAATTCTTGCTGGCGATCTTCTCGCACTCGGCCAGGATTGCATCTTTCAATTCCGGGAAGCCAAGGCCCGTGTGGGCCGAGGTGGGAATGATCGGCTGGCCTTCGAGGAACGACCCGGCCACAAAGTCTTGCAACTCGAGTATCACCACGTCACGCGTGATGTCGTCCACCAAATCGGCTTTGGTGAGGGCAATGAGGCCGTGGCGCAGGCCGAGCAGTTTGAGGATGTCGAGGTGTTCGCGGGTCTGCTGCATGATGCCGTCATCGGCAGCCACAATGAGTATGGCGAGGTCGACACCGGTGGCCCCCGCCAGCATGTTCTTGACGAAGCGCTCGTGCCCAGGCACATCAACAATACCAAGGTGAAACTCGCCGAGTTGCAGGCTGGCGAAGCCGATGTCGATGGTAATGCCGCGAGCTTTTTCTTCAGGCAGGCGGTCGGTATCTATGCCGGTGAGTTTCTTCACCAGAGAGGTTTTGCCGTGGTCGATGTGCCCGGCCGTACCAAGGATCAAATCCCTCGCCATATCCAGAAGTATCCTTTGACCGCGAGCCAATGGGTTGATCCCATTGGTTTCAAAAAACCAGCGGGATCAACCCGCTGGCTTGTAACTCTAGAGACGACTCAACTTCACAATTCATTCACGCGGCATGCATCTACAAATGCCGCGTAATCGGCCGGTGTGTCCACACCCTTGTGGCCCTGCGGGATCACACCCACTTGAATCGGGATGCCCAAAGCCAGCGCCCGCAGTTGTTCCAACTGCTCAGCCTGTTCCAGTGGATGAGGTGGTGTTGCTGAAAGCTGGAGCAAGACGTCCCGTCGATAAGCATAAACGCCGAGGTGCTGGAGGAACATTCCAGTGCTGAAGTCCGGTACTCCATCACGCACGAACGGGATCGGGCTTCTGCTGAAGTACAGTGCCCTGCCCTGTTCGGCCCGTACCACTTTGACGATGTTCGGGTTCTGGTAGTCGGCCATTGTGTGCAGTGGAGTGGCTAGCGTGGCCAGTCCAACGCCGGCGTCGTGTCTCAACAAGTCGATCAGTTGATCGAGGGCGGCAGGCTCGAATTGTGGTTCGTCGCCTTGGAGGTTGACGATGATTTCGGCGTCCAACGTTTTTGTGACTTCGGCAATTCGATCTGTACCACTCACGTGATCGGCACGAGTCATGGCAACAGTGCCGCCGAAACTTCGCACCGCCTCGGCAATGCGATCATCATCTGTGGCCACCACCACTTGCGTGGCCTGCTTGCACTGAAGTGCTTGCTCGTAGACGTGCTGAATCAGGAACTTGCCGGTGTTGCGGAGCAGTGGTTTGCCGGGCAATCGGCTGGAGGCGTAACGGGCCGGGATGATGATGACGATGGACATAACTGATCTGTCTCAGAACTCCAAACTAACAACAACCAACTAGACTCAGACCACCGCTGCACGCGACAAGAAATACCCGCTCTCTCTCGCTACGCTTCGTTCGCGGCTCATAGTAAAAAACTACATCTCGACTTCAGCGGGTTGGAGCACCATCGGGTCTTGGCCTTCGGGCCGTGTGGGCAGTTTGATTTCTTTCACACGCAGGCCGTTGTGGGACAGCTTGCCGGTGAACGGTGGCTCGCCAGTGACGTTGCCAATGACGGATATGGATGACGGATTGTAGCCTTTCGGCACGGTCACGCTGTCTTCGTATTCGCCTGGCAGTATGGGTTCAATCACGAGATGCTTCTTCAACACGGCCTGGGCTTTCTTGTGCACTTCACGCACTCCAAGGCCCACTTGTGCATCGCTGGCAGCGCTCAAGTCTTCCAGCAGGAAGTCGATCAGTCGGGTCTCCGCTTGCAAGATAGCCAGCAGTTGCAACGGCTCTCCGGTAGGCTTGGGTGCTGGTGCGACGATCGGCCCACGTTTCTCCACGACAACTGGCGGCGAAGGTGGTGGACTCACCAGCACTGGTGCTTGCGGGTTGGCAAGGACACCATCGATCTTGGCTTGCAACGATGGATCAACCCCCGCACGCTGGGCCACGGCCAAGCCCCACCAAGCGCGGTTGAGCGACCCGGCACGAGCAAAGAGCAGGCCGCCGAAAAACACTCCGCCGACCACCAGCCCCACGGCCAAGCCGATCAGAAACATTTCCATCGTCGTCCCTTAAGAGTGTGCGGATTTATTCGATGGTGCCGATGGTTTCGCGGTCGCCTGGCATCGGGATCGCCACATCTTCAAAGCCGAGTGTGTGCAGGACTTCCGATAGCGCCTCGGCTTGTTCGCGTTCACCGTGGATGAGCCGAATTTTGCCAACATGCCCAATGAGCGGAGTGAAGTAAGCGATGAAATCGTTCCTATCGGCGTGGCCGCTGAAGCCATCGAGATGCACGACTTCAATCCACTTGTTCCACTCTTGGCCCTGGATCCAGACCGTGGGTTTGTTGTCCAACAGCTTGCGTCCGGTGGTGCCTGGTGCTTGGAAACTCACGAGGATGATGGTGCAGCGTGGGTCGTCGACCACTTGCTTCAAGTGCGACAGAATCCGCCCGGCATCGCACATGCCGCTGGACGCAATCACGATGAACGGGCCGGGCTTGGTGGTGAGCTCCGTGCTGGCGTTGAACGTGCGCACATATTGCACGCCATCGCCACCGAGCAACCCATGCCCCTCGCGCACTGCATCGCCTACTTTTTCAATCAGACTGTTCGAGTGACTGCGATAAACCTCAGCGATGTCGGTCGCCAATGGGCTATCGACGTAAATCGGCACCTTGGGGATGTCGCCGTTCTTCAAGCCTTCCTGCAGGAAGTGAACAATCAACTGCGTGCGGCCCAGGCTGAACGCCGGGATCAGCACTTTGCCCCCACGGGCGATTGTGTTGCGAATTGTGGCGTAGAGCTTCTGGATGGTGTCATCCAAGCTGGCATGGATGCGGTTGCCGTAGGTCGATTCGCACACCACCATGTCGGCCGGTGGCAACGGTCGTGTCGGTTTCAGAAGCGGCACACCACGACGGCCAAGGTCGCCACTGAAGGTGAGCGTGCGTGGCCCGTTCGGCCCCGGCAGCGTGAGATGCACCATTGCACTGCCGAGGATGTGGCCGGCTTCGTAAAAGGTAAACGAGATACCAGGGCTGATCTCCACCGTCTCGCCGAAGTTCACACTCACGAGTTTGTTGAAGACGCGATCCACGTCCGCGTAGGTGTAGAGCGGTTGAACCCAAGGCTCGGCGTAATTTCGGGCAATGTTCAGGTGTGCCGCTTCCTCTTCCTGAATCTTGGCACTGTCGCGTAGCATCACCCGCAGGAGGTCGTGCGTGGGCGGGGTGACGTAAATCGACCCGTTGTAGCCTTGCCGCAGTAAAGTTGGCAGATTGCCGCAGTGGTCGATGTGAGCATGGCTCACAATGCAGGCGTCGAGCTGATTCGGATGGAACGGGAACCGGCTGTTGCGGACGCGGGCTTCGTCACGGCGGCCTTGGTGTAGCCCACAATCGAGTAAGATCTGCTGGTTACCGGCTTCGACCAGGTGCATGGAGCCGCTGACACTACTGGCAGCACCCCAAAATGTCAGGGTCGGTTCCGTGTCGGGGTTGGCTCCACGGTGGGATTCGGTCGTCTTCATGGGTAAGATTCTACAAGTGTGACCCGTAGCCGGATGCGCGGGCTTGATCAAATTTCCGAACTCGCATGGTGAACCGCGTGATTTGGCCGTTGCAAGAAGCCGAACCGAAAGCCAAGCCCGGCAACCTTGTGCTGCTCCGGGCCACGCGCCGGGCTATGGCTACCACGTTTGAAGTGGCCATCCCATCAGGCACCCCAAACGCCTTGGAGGCGGCGGAAGCAGCTCTCGATGAAATCGACCGAATCGAGCAAATACTTACGGTGTACAGCGACGATAGCGACGTGAGTTTTCTCAATGCCAATGGCGGGGGTAACGTTTCGACCGAGTTGTTTCAACTTTTGCAAACGTGCGCGGTACTGACGAACGACACTGCCGGGGCCTTTGATGTGGCCATCGGCTCACTGGTGAAATGCTGGGGCTTCCACAAACGAGCCGGGCGCGTGCCCACGGAAGTCGAGTTGAGTGCCGCGATGTATGCCAGTGGGCAGCGGCACGTGGTGCTCGACGACAGAACGACATCGGTGAAGTACCTCCGACAAGTCGAACTCAACTTCGGGGCCATCGGCAAAGGCTATGCACTGGATCGTGCTGCAACAATCTTGCAACAAGATTGGGGTATCCAATCGGCCTTGTTGCATGGTGGCGGAAGCAGCGTGCGGGCCATTGGCTTCCCACCGACGAACGTACGCGGTTGGCCTGTGGCCCTGCGGCACCCAACAGGCGATGGCCGAACACTGGGGGTGGTGTACCTGAACCATCAGGGTTTGGGCATCAGCGCTGCAACGTATCAGCACTTCGAGTTCAATGGCAAACTCTATGGTCATGTCCTTGATCCACGCACTGGTCGGCCTGCCGAAGGAGTGCAAAGTGCCAGTTGTGTCGCGAACACTGCTGCGGTTGCCGATGCGATGAGCACTGCGATGTTTGTGGCCGGGCTAGGTTGGACGAATGAGTATTACCGGACTCATGTGGATGTGGGTGGCGTGCTTCTGACCGGCGAGCCAAAACCCACCGTGTTCAACCTTGATGCGATCAACTATGATTCTGAGTACGAAATAGACCGAATCTTTTTCCCTGACGATTGATCCTCCCCATGCAACTCCCTTTCCCGATCCCATTGCCCGTTGTGTACGCCGGTCTGGCAGGTGTGCTGCTGGCACTCATCGTGGCCACCGCACAGAACAAGTGGCAGTGGCGCGTGTTTGCTCTGCTGACCCTGCGTTTGGCCATCGGCTGGCACTTCACGTTTGAAGGGCTGCACAAGCTCAACAGCACGGCCATCGGCCCCACGGAAACGAACAAGCCGTTCACCAGTGTGAGCTACTTCAACATCGGTGACGGCCCCGGTGCCGAGTTGGCCCGCAAGCAGTTCATCGGCGATCCTGTTGAAACTTACACCAAGCGTCTGGCGAAACCACGCGAAGTCACGGTCGAAGAATTCAAGAAGCTGACGACAGTGGAACAGGCCGAACTATGCCCGACGGAGGTCGGAAATCTCGTTTCCGGTGGAAATGGTGCTCAGGTAACGCAAGCGAAGGCCGACTATGCAGCTTGGCTTTATGGTGCCGCACCGCGGGATGCCAAGTTCAAGGACATCGCCGGTGACACCCCGGTGTCACCCGAGCAATGGCTCGACTACATCCATCAATTGGAAAAGGAATACGACAGCCGAGTGGAACGCCAGAAGATGCACCTTGGTAAAGGTGACGGGCTGGAAGTGAAACGAACCGCCGTCATCAAAGCGGAACTTAACACCATCCGGAACGATCTCGCCAAGGCAACGGATGACTTCATCGCGGAGTTACAGAAAGAGGCCGGCGTAACACCCGAGCCGGTTGTGAAGCCGATCACGCAACTCGATCTTGCTGCCCGCTGGGGCATCACGGCCATCGGCATCGGCTTGCTGGCCGGGCTGTTCACCCGCTTGTGGTGCGTGGCGGGCATCGGCTTCCTCGTGATGACGTACCTCAGCAGCCCGCCGTGGCCGTGGCTGCCGCCCGGCCCACCGAGCGAAGGCAACCCACTGTTCATCAACAAGAACCTGATCGAAGCTATCGGCTTGTTCGTGGTGCTTTGTCACCCAACGGGCCGTTGGCTTGGCCTGGATGCGATCATTGACTACGTTCTGTTCGGGAGGAAGAAGCCTCAACAGAACGGGCGTACTTAACTCACTTAAATTCGACGTCATTCCTAAACCCAACGATCGACACTCACTTGGAATTTTCCGATGCCGAATATGACCAACAAGCTCAGCGAAGAAGATAAAGCCACCGGCGCGAAGAACTTCAATCAGGCCGCGGCGGACAACGCCGCCCGCAAGCCCGACCCGGATCGCCGCACCTTCATGAAGGCCGCTATCGCCGGTGGGGCCATCGTGCCGCTGAGTGCCGCCGTGTACTTCGGATACGACCAGTGGAAGGGCAACAAGGCCGTGCGCACCGCCATCATCGGCGTGGGCGATGAAGGCGGCGTGCTCATCGGCGAGCACAACCCCGAGTTCAATCAGATCGTGGCAGTGGTTGACCTGCGACCCTGGAACTTGAAGCGGACGTTCGAAGGCGAACCAAGTGGGCCGAGAAAAGGGTTGAAGAAGATCTACGGTGCGGAATCAGCCAAAGGCATCAAGACATTCACGACGGTGGATGAACTCCTCGCAGCGAAAACAGAACTCGGCCTGGAGATGGTCATCATCGCCACGCCGCTGTTCACGCACAAAGACATTGCCATCAAGTGCATGGAAGCCGGTCTACACGTGCTTTGCGAAAAGCTGATGGCCCGCACCATCACCGAATGCAAGGAGATGATCGCGTCCAGCAAGAAGAATGGCGTGCTGCTGAGCATCGGTCACCAACGGCACTACAGCATGCTGTACGCACATGCGGCCGAACTGATCAACGACGGCATCATTGGCGACATCAAGCACATCCGTGCCCTGTGGCACCGCAACAACAGTTGGCCGTTCGACAAGGAAGCTTCTCGCAAGATCACCGGCGACAACACCGTGTTCGAGAGCGCCGATTGCCCGCTGCCGGACATCATCGACGGTTGGTACAAGCCCGTGATGAAGATGGACGCCGAGGCACCGGGCATTGAAGAAAAGGTTCGCAAGCTGGGTTACAAGAGCCTGACCGAACTGGTGCGTTGGCGCTGCTACGACAAGACCGGTGGCGGCCTCATGGCCGAGTTGGGTAGCCACCAACTCGATGCTGCGAGCATCTTCCTTGGCAAGGTGAAACCACTCAGCGTGATGGGCGTGGGCGGCAAGTTCTTCTACGGCCCCGGCAAGAACGACCGTGAAAGCAACGACGGCGTCTTTGTGACCTACGAGTTCCCCGGCAAGGAACACCCCGCCGCAGGCAAGGGAGGCAAGAACTCGAACGACGTGGTGGTGGTCACCTACAGCAGCTTCAACACCAACGAGTTTGAAGACTACGGCGAGTGCCTGATGGGTAGCAAGGGCACCATGTTGGTGGAAAAGGAAGCCAATGTGTACCTCTTCAAAGAGAAGGACAAGTCGAAGAGTGCGGACAAGGGCGGCAAGGAAACCCAAGTGAAAGTGACCGCAGCCGATGGCAAGAAGCCGGTGCTGGAAGCGGCCAGCACCTGGGGTGCCGCCGGTGGCCCGGTGATTACCAAGGGTGCCGCTGGCCCGGCCTGGGATACCGACATCCGTGGCTACCGTCAGGAGATGGAACACTTCGCCTACTGTGTCCGCCGTTGGCAGGATTTGAAGCAACCGGTGAACTACGACAAAGGCCCGGACGGCAAGTACAAGAACTACGACATGCTGCCACGTTGCACCGGCGAGGTGGCGATGGCCGATGCCATCCTGGCCCTCACCGCGAACATGGCCATTGCTGGCCGCAATCGCATCGAATACGAACCAAACTGGTTCAACCCGGACTCGTCTGAAGTACCGGAAACGAAGTACGAGAAGAAGGCTTAATCAGAGCCGGAAGCGTCATCTGATCGAGCGTTCCGTGACACTCTGCTGTCACTGAACGGATTGGGTGGTGTTTGGGGATCATCAGAACGGCTTGGCGTAGCAGCGGCGCGACTGCTCGAGCTACGACCCTGCAAACCTACATGCACCCGCTGTCTCATACAACGCCCGGCTCAGCGTCTTTATCCTGCCCCGAGAGCGACAGACGCCCACAGGTATCCAACGACGACGGAGGCAACCAATCATCGGGCACCCAGCCAGCCGCCTGTGCGACTTGCAACTCGATAAACCCGAGCGCAGCTAGCATGGCGATGGCAACCTCCCAGTTGTCAGGAGCCGGGTTGCACGACAATTGCGTCCACTCGAATGACCCATCAGGCAGTGGCTCCCTCTCTGGGTAGCAGAACCCGCAGCTATCGTCACGGTAAAGCGTTGCGAGCGTCCAAAGCAGCCCTTTGCCATCAAGCCGGACGAAGCACACCGTCTTGTCATGCTTAGGGCGTTGCACCCGCATATATCCCTTTCTTGTCGCACAGGTGTTAATACCAATCGGTGCACAAGTCAAGTTTCAGCTTGCCTGAAGGAGTCGGTTCGTCAACACATCGTCGCTGACGCTTCCGGCTCCTTAACTACGCCGCCACCCGTTTCGTCAGGCTCTCGAAGGCTTGGCGGAGTTGTTCGTAGTCGTCGCGGAGGAGCAAGTGGCCGTTGCGACTGTGTTACCACTCTCGGAGACCTGCGGGTGCTGGCAAAGAACAATCTCTGCCCGCTCGCCGAGCCACAGCACCCACGCCTCGACCACCGCTCCAAGCGGCGGGTACTCCTCGAACCGGATCGGCCGCTCGCGGGCACCGGCCATCTCCGGCACCCGCAGCACGGCCGGCCACCCGGACCCGATGTCCACCCACACCCCGAATGGAGCGCGGCATACCACGTCGCCGCGAACCACCTGACCTACGGCCAAACGCGACCGCACCTCGGGCCACCGGGCCAGACCCGCGTCGGTACCCCAGTCCGGGAAGCGAGCGAAAATGTCGCCGTCCCACGCCATCGCGTGCCCTCGACCTTCTGCCGAACAGGTGTTATCCCAATAACTGCATCGGGATAAACACTAGTTTCTATTGGGAGAATAACCGGTGGAGCTGTTGCACGTCAAGTTTCAACTTGCCTGTAGGTAGGTACTTCTGGTCAAACTGATCCTCACGCCGCCGCCTTCTTCGTCAGGCTCTCGAAGGCTTGGCGGAGTTGTTCGTAGCCGTCGCGCAACAGGAACTGGCCGTTGCGGCCGAAGCTCTTGGAACCGAACACGTAATACCCCGGTTCGGCGGTCTGCCAGGCTCCAGTGGGCTCCGTGACGTTGAGTTCGGCGGTCATCGCGGTGTCGGGCTTGTAGCCGATGTTGGCGATCAGTTTCTCAGCTTCCCAAGTGTGCTGGGTTTTGCCAATACGACCGACCACGCGGTAACCTTTGTCCGCCCCGGCACAGTGGACTTCATCAACGTGTACATCGGCGACGTGATCGATGTTCCCCTCGCCTCGGGTGGCCAGGCCGTTGGCTCGGGAGGCTTGGCGGTCGCGTTCCCGCAATGGATCGTTTGGCAGGCGAGTAATGGGCACACCACGGTTGTGACCGGTCAGCCAAGTGATCCAGGTGCTGGCGTTCTCCTCGGCCAGTGAACTGAGGTCGCCGATGGTTCCAGCCGCCGAGGCCCCGTGGCCAATAACAAGGATCGACTTGCCGAGGTACTGGCTCTTCTTCGCCCCGCGCACATCTTCCAGCCAGTATGGGATGAACTGGCGGCTCGCCAGTTCACCAAGTGCCGGTACGCCACCATCGCCCAGCCAATTGGGTCGGCTGTAGGTGCCGGTGCAATCAAAGATCACATCAGCGAAGTCGGTCGATTCAACGTTGTTTGGCCCGCGCAGCAGCAAGCGAAATGGCGTGGTGCGTGCAGTACTTTCGCCTTTTCGAACACCACTGCGCCCGACGCTCAGCACTGTGGTTTGCAGCTTGATACGATCCTTC
>JBBRME010000062.1:0-21500 GCA_038230995.1 Gemmatales bacterium | reverse complement strand
TTCACCTGGTTCGGTAGCCGCACGGAAATTCAGAGCCGCACGGCCAAGACCGCACTCAACCGATTGCGATTGTTGTTGCTGGGTTAACGCCCAACGCCGCCGGGCAGGTCGCTGTTGGTGGGCGGCCCCAAGCGGAAGTCGTCTCCCGGAAGGGCATATTTGTCGCGGGCGCGTCGCTTCTGTTCTTCAATGGTGTACGACGGGTCATCCGGCTGAGGTTTCTTCTTCGCTTCGCACAGGCCGCCGACATTTCGGCAACCGATCGAAGTCACCGTCAGCAAAGTCGCCAAACCCAGGATCGTCAACGTCCGTGTCATGATCCATCCTCTTCATTACGTATCAGCAGTATCGCCCGGTGGTCAAGTCACGGTTGAATGGTCTTGTTGAACTCCCAGCGGCAACCGGGACATACCAACACTTCACCGGCAGAACAAGCAGAACCGAAAGAGTCAAACCGCCAACTTCGATTCTTGCCATGCGTCATTCTGCCAGGAGTCGTCGTGTCCACGGCATATGGGTACCCCTCGCTGGACGCGCGCCGATCGGCTGGACGAACAACTGTGAGAGCGATTCTTGCAAGAAATGCTGGAAAGTGAACTTCAACCATCGCACAGGATTGGTCGGACAGAGTTTTTTTTGCATGGATGCACGAGAGTGGCTAAGTTGATGCTCAGACTGCCTGTTGAAGGACGTTATGAAAGTGTTCGTCGTCTTACTGATTTTCATTGGACTGACCGGCTGTGGCGGACATTCAAAAATCGATACTACGAGCAACGCATTTCCATCACTTGAAGAGCGAGTCCAGTTTCTTGAGCGGTACGTCACATTCCGTCGTGGCTATACCGATCTGACTTTTCATATTCAGTTCTGGAATAACTCCGGCAATGGAGTGCCCGCACCGTCCGACTGGGACATTCGGCTGGTGGCCACCGTTCCGACGCAAGAACTGGCAGACTGGATACCCGCAGGGGTAAATGCAACGGTCAATCCTGATGTCGAATGGCTGACCAGTGTGCCTGGCGCGGAGCATGCTGCAGGGATAACTGAGTGGTATATCGATGGCGGCAAGGTGGTCGGTATCGACCGTAAGAATACGGTAGTTGCGTATCGTTTACTGAAGTATTGATTTGCTTGACACTTGCTGACTACGAACCAACTGAACTCGGTGACTTGATTCGTTCCGTTGGATCTAAGAGCCAGAAGATGCGACTTGGCATGCTCTCCGACACTCATGATGAACTGGCCAGAACACAACGTGCTGTTCTGACATTACGTGATGCCGGGGCCGAAGTCCTGGTTCATTGTGGCGATCTCGCAAGTCCACCCATCGTCGAAACGTTAGCAATGCTGCCCGCTTGGTTCGTGTTAGGCAATCACGATTCAGACATGGTGCCTTACCTGCAACGAGCTGCATTAGAATTTGGCCCGGTTTGTCTCGGTTGGGGCGATGTGATTGAAATCAGTGGAAGGCGTATCGGAGTGGCTCACGGGCACATGACTTCCGACATTCGTCATGTGCTTACAAAACGTCCTGAGTTCTTGTTGACTGGTCACTCGCACATTGCATCCGATACCATGGTTGACGGTATGCGAAGAATCAATCCGGGCGCATTGCATCGTGCAGACGAGTACAGCGTTGCAGTTCTCGATTTGTTAACAGGAGAGTTGCAAGTGATTCATGTGGAATAAGCCGCGTGGATTGAAGATGGCGAATCCAGGAAACGTGAATTGGCCATCTTGTAGGGCGGTACGAGGCTTTGCGAGTGCCGCCGAAGTCCATCCTTCCGGCGGCACTCGCAAAGCCTCGTACCGCCCTACGCCCAAAAATCACCCACCCACCGGCTCAATCCCGAAGTCTCGCACGGTGAAGATCGGGCGGTAGTCGTAGTTCTTCAGGGCTTCGGCGGCCCCTTGCAGGCGGTCGCAGATGCACACCACCCGCAGCACCTTGGCCCCGCGGGCCTCCACCGCTTCGATGGCCTTGATCACGCTGCCGCCGGTGGTCAGCACGTCGTCGATCATCACCACGCCATCGCCGGGGTTCACCTGACCTTCGATCAACTCTGTACTACCGTGGGCTTTGGCTTGCTTGCGAACGAAGAAGCCTTCGAGTTCGCGGCCATGTCGATGGAAGGCCGTGAGAGCCGCCGCTGCCATGGGGATGGCCCCCACTTCAAGCCCGCCGATGGCGGCGAAGGTGAGGTCTATGGTCGATTCGTACAGTGCCTCACCCAGCAGAGTAATGGCCTCGGCGTGGAAGAGCACCTTCTTCGAGTTGACGTAGTAACTCGACTTCTTCCCAGAGGCGAGGGTGAAGTCGCCGAACTGGAGAGCGCGTTCACGGAAGAGTTGCTTGAGGCGGGCGTGTATGTTCATCCGCACAGGATACGTTTAGCCATAGGCTGCGTCACCACCACCGAAGCCAGAGTACGCATCGAAGCCAACCATACCGCTGGCATCGAAGCCCTGCATCATCATCTGGTTCGGGTCAAAGCCCATGTTGCCATTGAACCACGAGTTCATTGTTCCGAAATCCATCATCTGTTGGGCTTCAGGTTGTCCGCAGACATCATCGAAGATCGGCATGTCATGTGGTTGTTGTGGAACGTGGGGCTGTTGAGTTGGTCGAGCGTGCTGGGCCGCCATCCAGGATCCCACGGCTTTCGCTGCTGTGCCCAGCAACTGACCCCAGATCGGATTCACGGGCGTGGCAGTACGTGTCGGAGCCTGCGGCGTTGCCGAGGTATTCACGTTCACTGTTACTTGAACTGGTTGAGCAACGGGGATTCTGGCGGGGCGTGCTATTGGTGGGAGCATGGTTCACCGGAGGTCGAGTGTTGTTGGAACACCCCCCGTACCGGTGAGTTAATGAGTTGTGACAAAAAAAGACCACCGAGTTGATCTCGGTGGTCTTTTATGTTTGTTTCGACTCGGCAGGAGCCTTTCTCATCCGAAACTACGCCTCGACGCCCAGTTCGCCTCGGAGCTTGCGGATGGCCTTGTACTTCTCGTCGCTGATGCGTTCTGGGGTGGTGCCCAGCTTGTCGGCAATCTCCGGCACGGCCCAACCAGTAGCACTCAGTTGCACAATCTCCTGCTGACGGTCGCTTAGCACCCGCTTCGCGGCCATGTTCACTTCTTCCCACATCTCTCGGCTGCTGGTGATGTTTCGCGTGTGATGTTCCGGCACATCGTGGCCGATTTCGTAAAACTTACGAGCGCGTTGTGTACGCTTCTTGATAGCGTCAATCGCCCGCAGCAGTTCGCGTTTGTCTTCGGTTTCGTTGACCAGCAGATTCAACCAGCGATCCGCCGGCACTGTTTCAATCAAGCGCATCAGCACTTGTTGCGTGCAATCCGGCCATTGATCCGCAGGCAAATGGGCCTGATTCCAGCACGCCTGGCAGTATCGGGTCAGCGCCTGGATGACATCTGCGTCTGCATCAAATGGCAACGAGTTACTCGTTGCGGCTCGGCTGCTCGACGCCAAGGCACCACTGACACCAAGCGACGCACCAAGCACAACCGCGGCCACCACCGAGCGGGTCGTTGCCGCAGATGGAATATAAGACTTCATGGTTTCCCCTCCGCCACAGTATACGGGACGAGGCCAGAGAAAGTTCTCGCTGCTGGGGAAAGCTACTCCACCAAGCAGATTGCTGCATCATCTTAGTTCCGGCAACCGCACTAACTCCAGATCTTCCGCACCAAGTTCACGCCCATCGTGTGCATGGAACGCGAGCGGTCTCACCGGTTTCCCATCCCGACGATCCACCAAGACGTGTTCCGCCGGCCCGCCGCATCCTTCCCCCCACTGTTTCAAGGCCATCAGCACCAGATACAACCCACGGCCCTTCTGAGATGAGCACAGACCAGGCGTCTCCCATGACTTCCAGTGATCGGGCCAGTGGGCATTCCTCCAGCCCCAGACTCTTGCGTTTCATGGTGTAGTCCCCCTCTCGGCCGGAAGGGTAGAAGTGAAATTCCAAATTCGGTTGCATGATGCAACCAATCAATTCGGAGAAGGTCATGTCAGGAAAACTCGACGGCAAAGTTGCAGTGGTCACAGGGGCGTCCAGGGGCATCGGGGCGGAGATCGCCCGCCAACTGGCAGCAGCCGGGGCGTCGGTGTTGGTGAACTTTGCCGACAGCCATGGCGGGTGCGGACAAAGTCGTCGCCCGCATCACCCCGCCGCAGAGTGCTGTCTACACCGGAACGAAGGGGGCGGTCGATGCCATCACCGGCGTGCTCGCCAGGGAACTCGGGGCACGCGGCATCCGGGTGAATTCACTGAACCCTGGCATGATCGAAACGGAAGGAACAGTTGGCTCGGGAATCATCGGGTCGGAGATGGAGAAAGAAACGGTCAAGCAGACTCCGCTTGGTCGCGGTGGCAAGCCTGACGACATCGCCAAGATCGCAGTGTTCCTCGCCTCCGACGAATCTGGCTGGCTGACCGGGGAACAACTTCTTGCGAGTGGCGGGGTGCGGTAACTTGTTCGCAGGTGTTGGTGCACAAAGGGCACGACTCCGTCTCTGGGGGTGAACCATAGCTCACGGCACTCTTGGCTGTAAGAGTTGAGCCTTTCAGGCACCTCAACCGAAGATGGTCAAGACCCCAAGTGGGTGATCCAGTTGCGCTTTGGGGTGCGATGTGTGCTATTCTTTGTCGCATCGTCAGCCAGTCAATTCTGCTTTCATGATGCTCGCATATGTCGTCGCTTCACGCATTGATGTCGTCCAATAACGATGACCACACCAACCGATTGCTGTGGTTTCAGTCCATTCTCTTGCGAAGTGCTCAACAACCAATCGAAGCTTTCGATCAAACCATCCACTCCTTGAGTGAGTCAGTGGCCTCTGCGGCAAATGTAGATCGAGTCGTGTTCTCCAGTCTCTCAGAACTGGATCAGGCGCTGACAGTCGTGGATCTTTACGACCGGGTTGCAAATGTACATTCTGCCGCTGGCGTGGTACTTGATCTCAAGAACTGCCCGAAGTACATGGCCGCCTTTCAGCAGTCGCGTTGGTTCGGCGTCAAACAAGTTCAGGACGATGAACGCACCGCAGAACTCTGGGAGTCGTATTATCGGCACGCCAAAGTCATCAGCACTTTGGAAGTGCCGATCCACATCGCCGGTAACTTGGTGGGCGTAGTGTGTTTAGAGAGCGTCTCGGAGGAACGGACTTGGACGGTCGATGAGCAGACGTTTGCCGCAGCAGTGGCCGATCAGATTGCCGTGATGTTCCAGGCTCGGCAGCGTCTGATGGAACAAGCCACGTTGCGTGAAAGTGAAAACAAGTTCTACACGATCTTCCAGGCCAGTCCTGACATCATCATGATTACCACACCGGAGTCGTCTTTGGTGATGGAAGTGAACGATCAATTCTGCCAACAAACGGGTTACAGACGTGCAGAGGCGTTAGGGCGTTTGGCGACGGACTTGATTTACAGCAAGTTTGAAGAGAGCAGGGATCTCGTGATCGCCGAGTTGATGAGTCTTGGCTACGTGAGCGACTTTGAGGCCACGGTCAAGCGGAAAGATGGCAGCACATTTATCGTCAACGTCTCGCTGCGGATCATTCAACTGGGTGGCAGGCCGTGTCTGCTGTCCGTTTCGAGAGACATGACCAAACGGAAGGCCATTGAAGCGGAACTGCTGGAAACACAACGCGGGCTGGAACGCCGCGTTGAGGAACGCACAGCCGAGTTGGCCGAGGCGAAGGAACGTGCGGAAAGCGCGGATCGAACGAAGTCGAGTTTCTTGGCCACCATGAGCCACGAGTTGCGGACACCGCTCAACAGCATCATCGGCTTCACGGGTTTGCTCTTGCAGCAACTTCCCGGCCCATTGAACACCGAGCAACTCAAACAACTATCAATGGTGCAAACCAGTGCTAGGCACTTACTATCGCTCATTAACGACGTGTTGGACATTTCCAAGATCGAGGCGGGTCAACTCGAGATCGAACTCTCGGCAGTGCCAATTGCAGAGTCGATTCAAAATGCTTTGGATCTCACTGGGCCGATGGCCAAACGAAAGGGGATTGAATTGATCAGTGAGTTCACCCCCACCCTGGGTACGATCTCGACCGATCGCCGACGGTTCAAGCAGATCGTGCTGAATCTCCTGAACAACGCCATCAAGTTTACTGACGTTGGGCAGGTGACAGTCAAGGCGTTTCGTGTGGCGAATCAGCTCCACGTCGTGGTCGAAGACACCGGCTCAGGTATTGCAGAAGCGGACATAAGCAAGTTGTTCAAGCCCTTCAACCAGATCAACACCGGCATCGACCGCAAGCATGAGGGTACAGGCTTAGGGTTGGCAATTTGCGGACGACTGGTGCGATTGATGGGTGGAGGTATACGAGTTCGCAGTACACTGGGCAGTGGTAGTGCCTTTGAGTTTTGGATTCCGTGGGAAGCGAGTGGATCGTGATTTCGCCAGTGTTGGTCATCGAAGATAACGAGCAGAATTTGTATCTCACACGGTACTTGTTGCAGGCCCATGGCTACAGTTGCCTAGAGGCCCGCGATGGGCCAGCCGGGATTGCCCTGGCAAAATCCGCACAGCCGAAAACTATTTTGCTGGACATTCAACTGCCCGAAATGAGCGGTTACGAAGTGGCGATGGAGCTGCGCAAACACTCAGCACTGAGGAACGTGCCTATCATCGCCGTGACTTCACATGCCATGGTTGGCGACCGCGAACGCGCCCTGGCAGCAGGATGTGATGGCTACATCGAGAAGCCGATCAACCCCGAGACATTTATTGAAGAGATCAAGGAATTTCTGAAGAATTTCCAACACAGTAACGAACTATGCCGAACATCCTGATCGTCGATGACCATCCGGTCAACCGATACCTGCTTGAAGCCACTTTGCGCAGCAAAGGTTACGATCTGTTGTTGGCGATGAACGGTGCTCAAGCACTGGAACTGGCCCGACAGAGCAAGCCGAGTTTGATTATTTCCGATGTGCTGATGCCAGTGATGGATGGGTTCAGTCTTTGTCACGAATGCAAACTCGATGATGAGCTGCACGACGTGCCATTTTTGTTCTACACCGCAACATACACCGGCGAGCGTGATCGTGCCTTCGGCCTGAGCCTGGGTGCTGAAGCCTTCTTCATCAAGCCCGACGATGCTGATGTTCTACTGGCGCGATTGCCGGAGTTCCTCGACCCGGCACGCGGTGCAACAAAGAAGCGACCGGTGCTTGGGACAAGACAATTCGAGAGCGAAAAAGAAAACTCCCTGATTCATAAGCTGGAAATGAAAGTCCAGCAGGTAGAGTTGACGAACCATCGTCTGGAGCTTGAAATTGATAACCGCAAACGAGTGGAAGCCACGCTCCAGGATCGTTCCCAGCTTTTAGATCTCTCTGATGATGCGATTATTCGACTCGATCCTGATGGTGCTGTGACGTTCTGGAACGGCGGTGTCGAGCGACTCTTTGGGTATTCAGCAAGCGAAGTCTATGGTCGCACCTGGGTGGAGTTGTTCTCTCGCTCGGCACCCACGGCCGAGGTCATCGACCTCGAAGTCGTGCAGGAATGTGACTTGCTTCGCCGAGACGGTACGACCGTGAACTTGCTGGAACGCTGGAAGCATGTGAAGAACCAAGCAGGTCAGCTTGACGGGGCCATGGTCGTCTGCACGGATGTCACGGAATTTCGCAAACTGCAAGCGCTGTTGCTACGTGCCCAACGGCTCGAAATGATCGGTACGATGTCTAGTGGCATCGCCCACGACTTAAACAACATCCTCGCGCCGATCGTGTTGATGGCCCCACTTCTCAAGCAAGAAGCTACGTCGCCACGGGCCACGCAGATCATCGATACCCTGAACGATTGTGTTCACCGGGCAACGGGTTTACTGCAGCAACTCCTGACTTTTGGTAAGGGTAAACCGGCTGGTAAGAGCATCGTTTCCCTTGTGGACATGTTCGCGGAATTCAAGCGTTTGCTTGCCGAAGTTTTACCGAGCAACATCACGATTCATTGGGAGATCCCGGCAAATCTACCGCCTTTGTTTGGCGATGCGACGCAACTGCATCAAGTCATTATGAACTTGTGTGTCAACGCCCGAGAGGCGATGCCACGTGGCGGCATCCTACGCTGTCAGGCTGGCGTTCGGAACGATACGAATCAATCGATGGTGTGCTTCAGCATCCAGGATACCGGCATCGGTATATCGCCTGAGAACGTCGCCAAAGTGTTCGATGAATTCTTCACCACAAAGCCCACCGGTAGCGGCGTCGGCCTAGCCACGGTGAAGTCGATCATTCGTGAACACCAAGGCACGATCACGATTCAATCCGAATTGGGTGTCGGCACGACATTCGAGGTTTGCTTGCCGGTGCTGTCGCGTTTGGAGGGAACGGCGTCTGGGCGCCGTCGAGTGCTGTTGTACATCCCTAACCGCTCAATCAACACGGTGGTAAAACAGATCCTGACCAGTGCCAACTTCGAGGTGCTGACACTGAGTCAGCCGCAGGATTATTTCGATAAGCCCGACTTCTATCGTCCGGTCGATATGGCCATCTTCGACGATGGCGACGGTGATGGTGAGCCCCTGAACGATTTGGTCAGTGCTATTGCCCAGATGAAGATTCCGCACGTCGTGTTGGTGACGGCCGTCAACACGTTAAAGTTGAACCACACGCTGCAGAAGCCGTTTACGGCTGAGCAACTGCTGGGTTCACTCCGGTTGTAATCAAGCGCGAATCTCGATCATCCGGCAGTCAGATAACACCACTTCTTCTTCACCCACGTTCAACACCTTGGCCCCGACAGCCAGCACGAAACCATCGACCACGCTTTCCCAATCCACGGCTTGTGCCAGTGCAAACTCATCACCGGCCGAGGCCGAATCCGGCGAACGAAGGGGCAGGTGGATGCGATGCGAAGTGCCGTCGATCAAGTCCACGGTGGCTCGGCGGAAGGCGACATCCAGCACCCCTTCGGCAGGGTGTATCCGCAACGCACGAAGCTGCTCGAAAGGAATCCAAACGTAGTCGCGGTCAAGCAACACTTCCAGTACCGAAGCGAACCGGTCATCGCTATCTCGGATGCCAAGGAACTCCCGCCCATCAAGAAAACCACGAAGTTCGGGAGTGGCCGAATCGGACGCATCGCAGCACTGTAGAGCTCGCTTGTTGTTGCCACGCAGGGCAGCATTGATGGCGTTCCAGCGCCGCTTAGCGTGGCTTGGTGGATCCATCAAAAAAGTGGGTCGGCGTAATCGTGGGGAACGTCGTCGCTCGGCACTTAATAAGTGCAGCCACTGTATTTGTGTGGCTTTCCAGTTTTCATGCTGAGGGTCGATCGCCGAAAGCACCTCATGTGCTTCCTGAGAGTGCCCAGCGAGAAAAAGGAGTTCAAATAACAATAACTCTTCTCTTGCCTGCCGTGGGCGATCCTTGACGTGAGCACGCTGCAGCTTGACCGCTTGCTGGAGATGGCCGAGTTCCAATGCTTCACGCGCCGTCATGATGAGACCTTGATCATGAGCCAGACCAACCCTGCGATGAAGAGGAGAATAACCAGAGCGACAATGAGCGGTACTTTCCAATTAGTGATCGGCCGGATAGGGGGTTTAAGAATGCTCGCTGATTGCAACATTTTAGGTAGCGTTAGCGTTGGTTTTCCATCGCTGAAGCCCGTGCCCGGAGCAAGCCGAGTGCGTTCGATGAGGTGCATGAGCGGAGTGGTCGTTGGATACCACACAGCAAACTGAGCAGCCACCTCATCAGCGGTAGGTCGCTGGATTGGGTCTTTGGCCAGCATCCGCAGCGTGATGAAATCCGCCACACTCACAGGGACGTTCCCCGGCAGTGGCGGTGGTGAATCGTAGAGGTGGCCACGCATTTTGTCTTGTGGCGAGCGATAGCTTTTATTTGCAAACATCGGCTGATCCGCAAGGGCGTGATACAGCACACAACCCAGGCCATAGACATCAACCTTTGCCGTGACGGTGCTGGCTTCGCCCCATTGCTCGGGGGCCATGTAATCGTGTGTGCCGACGATCGTCGAACCCAATTGTTGATCTTCTTCTCGCCCTGTGGCAGACATCACCACAGCCAGACCGAGATCGAGCAGTTGCACGGTGCCCGGACTGGCCACCATGAGGTTTGAAGGTTTCAAATCCCGGTGAATAATGTTGCGGGCATGGGCATGAGATAAGCCATGGGCCGCCTGCTTTGCGATCTCTGCGACTTCTGCAACATCAAGCGGTCCACAGGTACGGAGAACGTACAGCAAGTCCAACCCGTCCACGAGATCCATCGCCAGGTAGCGAACTCCATTGGCTTCCCCGGCATCGGTAGCACGCACGACATTCGGGTGATTGAGCTTGCCCAACGCCTTCATCTCGCGTTGGAACCGTATAACGGCGTCTTCATGACTGGCCAACGAACGTGACAGAACTTTTAAGGCAACAAGGCGATCCAACTCACGGTGGCGGGCCTCATACACCGTGCCCATCCCGCCGCGACCGAGCAACCGACGCAACGTGTACGGGCCGATTTGGTCAATATGCACTTCCATGTCCAACGTGGAAATCGTGCTAATATCACTCGTCGAAAGTGGATGCACTTCCAAGGGTAAGGGGTTGGACGGTAATAGTTTGCCGAGAGCGGTGGCAGCAGCCCGGCAGTGCTGGCAATCGCGTAGGTGTTTGGCATAACGCAGGTGCGCAGTGGTCTCCAGCCTTCCATCGAAGAACGCTTGCAAGTTCAGTGTTTCATCACAGTACGGCAATGGATGCTACCAAGCTTTCTCTTGTTCCAGGTGAGCGAACTACGGCGAACCAGAATCACCTCGCCCGGCTTTCGGCAACCCTATCACCGTCCAACGGGGCGAGGGCATATGAAGTTACACTCACCTCAAGATAATTCTCTCAACCCATTCTTACTCGCAACCACCCTCAATCGAAATCTTCTGGTATAGTTTCTCTGCCCGCCGCCGAGTTCTTCGGCCTTGAACCGTGAGACGAGTATGACCGCACCGCATCAGCATGTGATTGGTTTTCAACGTCGAGAGCTCATGCAAGTGGGCTTTTCGGTCTTTGCCGGGTTGGGCCTTGGTGCGAGCCTTCCAAGTGCAAAGGCTGTTGAACAAAAAAAGACTAAGCCCAAGCAAGTCATCTTGATCTTTCAAACCGGCGCACCGAGCCACATAGACACGTTCGACCCCAAGCCGGATGCACCTACTGGTATCCGTGGGGAGTTCGGCTCCATTGCCACCAGCGTGCCAGGAGTGCGCTATGGCGAGCACCTGCCGCTGTTGGCTCAACGTGCCCATCAAACAGCCGTGGTGCGTACCTTTGCCCACAAGGACAACAACCACACGGCGGCCACGCACCACATCATTACGGGATCGCACCAACCGGGTGTACGGTTTGACAAACCGCTGAGCCGCGACGATTGGCCCTGCTACTCCGCCGGGGTTTCGTTCTGCAACCCACCTGCGGAAGGCATCCCCGCCGGGGTGACACTGCCGACGTTTCTTGCGGAAGGCCCACTGGTCTGGCCCGGTCAGCATGGTGGTTTCCTCGGCCCTAAGCACGACCCCTGGCAGATCAGCAAGAACCCGAACGCCAAGGACTTCGCTGTTGACAACCTTCGGCTGCCAGATGGCTTCACCTTCGATAACCTGCAAGATCGCGTGAAGTTGTTGCAGGATGTGAATGCCCAACAGAAGCATCTCGCCACGTCGGCGGAAGCCAAGAAACTGACCGACCAGCAATCGCAGGCAGTGAATCTGCTCACCCGTGGGGCGGTGGCGCGAGCGTTCGACATGAATCGTGAGTCGGCCCAGACTCGCGACAAGTACGGTCGGCATCAGTTTGGTCAGTCGATGTTGTTGGCCCGTCGGCTGGTGGAAGCCGGGGTACCGGTCGTCCAAGCCAACATGGGTGGCGTGCAGAACTGGGATAGCCACCAGAACAACTTCAAGCGGTTGAAGAACGATCTGCTACCGCCGCTGGATCGTGGCGTTTCGGCCTTGCTTGATGACCTCACGGACTCTGGCCTGATCGACGACGTGATGGTGGTGGTGATGGGCGAGTTTGGTCGAGCGCCGAAGGTGGATGTCGGCAACGGTGGACGCGATCACTGGGCGGCGTGCTTCTGCGGTTTGTTCTTCGGTGGTGGTGTGCGTGGTGGGCAAGTCATCGGTAAATCTGATGCCACTGCGGCCTATCCCACGACGCCAGCGTTCAGCCCGGATGATTTGGGTGCTACGATCTACCATCTTCTCGGTATCGACCCAGGTCGTGAACTCACTGATCGCACGGCACGACCAGTGCAATTGAATCGAGGGAATGTCATCCAGAGCTTGTTTACGGGTGCGTGATTCAAGGATTGCAAAGGACTCAGCAATGTCAGCAACCCCATCCACGCCGGACATCGTATGGGTGGAAGATTACGCCACGCAACCCAACAAGCCCACTCCACGAACGCTGCCACTCGGTTACGCACAGCAGCAAGCCGACCAACTTCTCGAACGATTGCCGATGGCTGGCCGTCGTCGCAATCGTTATCGCTTTGGTTGGCGCTCCGCTGGCTTGGGTGTGGCGTGCTTCGCAGCAGTAGCGTTGTTGATCACTTACGAACTCGATGTGGCATTCCTGCGGACACCAACAATCCTGTTATGTGTCGTCGGCGTACGGCAACTGTACTTGGGCATATCCGGCGAACGGCGGTGATGCACTTTATCTTGTGGCTCGCGTGGCTTAAAATGTTGATGTCCTTGCGGAGCTTTCCATGAATCATGAACCAGCTGATGAGTGTGTGAAGACGGAATACACGAAGGAAGAACTCGCAGCGATCAGTGCACGGATGAAAGCCCAGATCACAGCGGACGACGTCGTTGACATCATCAACGGCTTCGACGGGCCAAGAATTCCAGACGAGCAGATGCTGAAGGAGTTCGACGAGATATTCCGCACCAAAAATCCACATGTGGAGTTGCTATTGTGACTCCAGACTCTTCTGCTTTCGGTGTTGAGCTGATGATTCAAGCCAGCATCGATCTCAACTCGCTGCTTCAACGAAGTCAGGGGTTGGAGTCCGATCTTCGTTTACGACAAGCCATGCTCCACGCCATTGACCGACTTCGCCACTCGGCCCGCAGCGTTGGCGAACCTCTTTACCATCTGCGGCGATCAAGATGACGGTGATGAGCCTGACCGTTCCACCCCTGTACTTCGTGTACGGCGTTCACGATGACCGCAACGTCGTGGTGATTCGAAGGATTCAGAAGATTTGAGCAAATCCCACCCGTTACTTTCTCTCGGCCTGAGCATCCACCATCCGAGAAGAACCATTTGGTGCGAAGCCAAAGCGGTCAAGTGTCGATAAAATGCTGTTAGGGATTTCCTGCGGGGTCGAATCGAATGGGTCAACTGGATCATTGGCATCCGGTTCTTGCCAGCAAGAAGCTGAAGCAAGGGCAAGCAACAGGCCTGCAATTAGCGGGGCGGTTGATCTGTTTGTACCGCAGCGAAACCGGGGCCGTGGCCGCGGTGGACGATGTGTGCCCGCACCGGCGCATGAAACTGAGCTTTGGCCGGGTGGTCGGCGACAAAATTGAGTGCAAGTACCACGGCTGGAAGTTCGATGCCTGTGGTGAAGGCGAAAGCGCCAGCACGCCGAAGATGAATACCTGCACCGAGGCATTCGATACCAGCGAACAGCACGGCTACATCTGGATCAAATCGAAGAACAGCACACCGGTATTCCCGGAAATCAACAAGGACAAGTTCTACCACCTCGGCAACTTCCAGCACACCATCCCGGCACCGCTGGAACTCACGGTCGATAACTTCACCGAGATCGAACACAGCGGCACAGTTCACGATACATTTGGTTATGACCTTGAGCGGATGCACGAGGTCCGCGTGCGCTTTGAATACGACGACGAAAAGGTTCGCGTCATCAACGCCGGGCCGACCAAGAAACTCTTCAAGCCGTTCGCCCTGCTGCTCGGCATCAAGAAAGACGACCTCTTCCACGACGACTGGACAACGCACTTCAGCCCTGTGTACTCGGTGTATGACCACTGGTGGACGAGCCCCGATGGTGGCCGAGAGGCGATGATCCGCTGGCGGCTTTACATGTTTTTCTGGCCGAAGAACGAGCAGGAAACCTGCGTCACCAGCTTTGTGTACGCCAAGAGTCGCTACCCTGGCCCTGCCGGTGGGCTGCGTTTGGCGAAGTATCTGTTCCGCCGCGAGATCGACCGCGAAGTGCGACAGGATATCTCGATGCTGGAGAACATGGCCGACAAGGACACGAGCATCGAGGGGCTGAAACTCAGCAGGTTTGACAAAGTGCTGGGTCTCACCCGCGAACGAATCAACCGCATTTATCGCGGTATTGCCTCGGGTACACCAGCCGTTAATGGCCATGTCAACGGCCGCGTGCCATTGATTGTTTAATTCGCCTACCCAATTGCCACACGCAAGCCGTCATACCCTAGCGCCACGCCGGGTGGGAGTGTCGGGTGGTGGTTGTAGTCCCACTGGTGCGACATGTGGGTGAAGTATGTTTGCTTTGGTTTCAGGCGATCGATGATTTTCAGGGCATCGGCTAATCCAAGATGCGACGGATGGCTCTCACCGGGACGCAGGCAATCGAGGAAGAGCGTCTCCAACCCCTGTAACTTGGCGTAGCTCGCTTCCGGGATTTCGCTCACATCGGTGCAGTAGGCCAGGTTGCCAAGACGGAAGCCGTAGACGTGGAACTTGCCGTGGATAAGCGGAATCGGCAGGAACAACTCGCCGAGAATCTCAATCGGGTCATCAGTCAACGGGCAGAGCTCAAGCTGCGGCACAACCAGTTGCGGGTTCCCTGTCGGTGGGCGAAAGGCATAGCTGAACACGTTGCGAATAACGGCCTGCGTGTCGGCATGGGCATATACCGGCAGTGGGCCGTTGAGCTTGTAGGGAAAAAGGCGAACGTCATCGAGACCGAAAAGATGATCCGCGTGGTAGTGCGTGAACAAAACAGCCTGCACAAGACTGATGCGTTCCCGCGTCAGTTGCAGCCGGAGTTCCGGCCCAGTGTCCACTAGGATGTTCCCGCCCGGCACTTGGAAGAGCACCGAGGGTCGCATCCGCTGGTTGCGTGGGTTGGTCGAGGTGCAGACAGCACACTCGCAGCCAATCATCGGCACGCCCATCGATGTGCCGCAACCAAGGACTAACAGGGAACGTTCAGTGTCCGACATTTACTTCTCTGGGTACAAGCTGGACTTCTCAGCCGTAGGGAAGTTCTTCGGCAGCTCGATGGTCACTTTGCCTGTCGCGGCCCACTCAGTGCCACGTTGCAGGGCGCTCGCGTAACCAACACAGCGCATGGCATTCGCATCGTGCCCCATCGGCGTGTGAAACACTTTACCTTTGCCGTAGGTGATGGTGAAGATCATCGGCTCGTGGACGTCGGTTCCTTTCCCCTTTGGTGCCATTGCCGTGGCCAGAACTTTGATGTTTTCGGCAGGCCCACGGAGGTTGTCGTAAAGTTCGTCGCGGTGGTGCATCCACTCCGTTGGCATGCCCTTGGTCACGGGGTGCTCTTTGTCACGCACGGTGATGGCAAAGTCGCCGGTGTACTTGTGGCCGGTGCTGTTGTCTTCACCGGCTTTGACGATCACTTCCTTGCCTTCCTCTGTCAACTTCAGGCGCTTGCCGTAGCTTTTGTCGCGCCAGCCAAGGCCAATCATCTGGTTCCATTCTTTCCAGCCACCGAAGGCGTTGTCCGCCGCATGAACGATGACCAAGCCGACTTTTCCAGCTTTGAGCTTCGCATCGAGGTCGTCGTTAAATTCCTTGCTCCAGCTATCGCCGTTGTAGTTACTCACCACCACGTCGAACTTGGAGAGATCGGGCTTGAACGCGGCCATCAGCTTCTTGTACTCGTCCATGTTGCCATCTTTGCCAGGCTTTGCTGGTGACGTGGCGATGGTCGTCTCGAAGCGACTGGCGTCATCGAAGTACTTCTTCATCACCGGTGTGGTGGCCTTCCAGTTGTGGTTATTCTGGCCGTCGATCAGCAGGACACGCACCTTGGCTGGCTCATCGGCGAATACACCTGCAACTGTCATCAGCAGCGCGAACATCAGCAGAAATCGTTTCATCATGAACTCCGGGAGAGATAGTTGCATTGTGTGGAATGTCGGGGATGGGTCAATCACCGAGTCGCTGCAACCATCGAAATGTCAGAGTGTCGATCTCAAAATCACAGGCGGGCTGAGAGAGCAGCAATCACCCAGTTTGTATTTTTTCCAGAACGTTCTTGGCAAGTGGTTCGCGGAAGATTAACATTCTGGCGACTGATTCAGGCCATTTGGCGACGCTTGGACTCTGCTTTCCCGATGTTACGTCGAGTTGTTCTCGCGGTGGGAAATGGTCAGACCAGATGAACAGTCTCGTTGAGCTTCACCGAGTATGGTTACGAACATCTACGTGGGGAATCTGTCGTGGACGACGACAGATCAAGATCTCATGGAACTCTTCGCGCCACATGGCGAAGTGACAAAAGCACAAATCGTGAAGGATCGCGATACAGGTCGTTCACGCGGCTTCGGCTTCGTGGAAATGGCATCAGAGGAAGATGCACAGCGTTCGATTGATGCGCTGAACAACTCGCCTTACCAAGGCCGACCACTGACCGTGAACATTGCTAAGCCACGCGAAGAACGCCCACGTGGTGGTGGCGGTGGCGGTGGATACGGCGGTGGTGGCGGCGGCGGTGGCTACGGTGGTGGTGGCGGTGGAGGTCGTGGTGGCTACGGTGGTGGTGGCGGCGGAGCTGGTGGCCGACGCGGTGGTGGTGGTGGCAGCAGCGGTGGTGGAGGTTATGGCGGCAGCGGCGGTGGCTACGGCGGTGGTGGCGGTGGCGAAGACCGTTACTAAATCTCTGCTCCCTGTTTCACGGGAAGAGGCTCAACTTCCAAAACCGAGCGGGAAAGTACTTCCACTTGCCCGCTCGTCTACACTTGAAGTATGAGTGACACGCCAAACAATCCGAACCGCCTCGGCGGTGTAATCCACACGTACCAGAAGTACGACCCGATACATTTCCCAAGTCCGAGTCAACCGGCACCGGATATGGTCAGCCCGGCCTTCGAGCATCTGCTCGAATACGGCTCGATGGAAGACTACACCGCCGAACAACTTGCCAATGCCATCCGCATTGATCCGTCTCAACTCTCCGGCTTCGGCCCGTCGATTGATGCGCTCAAGCAGCAACTGCTCGACCGCAAGAAAAAGATTCTGGAGACCTACGAGACCGCTGCCGTGGTGAAGGAAGCCGCGAAGCGGTTTGAAGAGCGCGCCAAGAATGTCACGCCGCCGGAGAAACTCAAGAAGCGCTTCGACGACGCCGTGAAGGGCGAGCAACTTGCGGAGTTGGAAGAGCTGTACTTCAGCGCCGGCAAAGATCGGGACTTCGGCAAGGCGGTGGTGCAACTCGGCCAGAACCTTGGCGACAAATACCAGATCGACGAATTGGCTGGGAAGTACGACTTCACCGGTCGGCAGAAGTTGAGCATTCCCACAGCACTGGAAGTGAAGGAAGAACTCGACACGATCGAGAAGTTGCTGAAGCAACTTCAAGACGCCAAGAAGAACGCCCAACTCGCCATCATCGACATGGAAGAGTTGAACGAATTCCTCGATCAAGAAGGCAAGGACAGCCTGAAAGAGATTCAGGAACAGGTCGAAGAACTGATGAAAGAGATGGCCCGCCAACAGGGGATCGACGGCGACGCCCGCAAGGGGTTTGAACTCACACCCAAAGCGTACCGGTTGTTCCAGAGCAAGATTCTCACCCAGATTTTCAGCGACTTGAAAGACAGCCGAACAGGCCGACACCCCGATGCGATTGATGGCGACGGAGCCACCGAAAGTACGCGAACCAAGGCCTATGAGTTTGGCGACAGCGTCACGCATATGGATATTCCCGGCAGCTTCACCAATGCACTGATCCGCAACGGGCCGGGGTTGCCACTACGCTTGAAGCCCGAAGATATCGTGGTGCACAAGACACGCAATACGCCCAAGGCGGCAACGTGCGTGCTGTTGGATATGTCCGGTTCGATGCGGTACGACGGCCAATACGTGAACGTGAAACGCATGGGCCTGGCACTCGATGGACTCATTCGCAAGGAGTATCCCGGCGACTTCCTGCAGTTCATCGAGATGTTCACTTTCGCCAAATCGCGGCACATCTCCGAGGTGCCAATGCTCATGCCCAAGCCCGTGACCATCTTCAATAATGTGGTTCGGTTGAAGGCGGACATGAGCAACCCGAAGATTGGCGAATCGGACGTGCCGTGGCACTTCACGAACATTCAACACGCCCTGCAAACCGCTCGTCGGCACCTTGCCAATCAGGACACGCCCAACCGGCAAGTGGTGCTGATTACCGATGGCCTGCCCACGGCCCACTTCGAGGGGAACGAACTGTTCCTGCTCTACCCGCCCGACCCGCGCACCGAAGAAGCGACGATGCGCGAAGCTCGGTTGTGCGAGAAGGAAGGCATCACCATCAACATCTTCCTGCTGCAAACGTGGAACCAGAGCCACGAAGACATCAAATTTGCGTACCGCATTGCGGAGCAGACGAAGGGCCGCGTGGTGTTCACGGCTGGCCGTGACCTCGATCGCTTTGTGGTGTGGGATTACATCAAACGCCGCAAGACGATCGTGAGTTGAGGGTGAGGATTTCTGGTATCATTTCCTGTGGGATCAGGAGACCGGTTGTGACCCTCCAACAGTACGGCTTGGAAACTTTGAGCGTGGAAGATCGGCTTGCGCTTGCGCAAACCCTTTGGGACAGTGTGAGTGATTCGATGGAGAATACGCCAGTTTCTCCTGAGTTGATTGCCGAGTTGGAACGCCGGGCTTCCTTGGCTGATGCGGATCCTGATCGTGGCACGACGTGGGAGACTGTCCGAGCTGAAGCCCGTGCCCGGTGGGCACGATGAGTTTGCAGGTCGTCCTTGATCCGGAAGCGAAAGACGAGTTCGACGAAGCCTACGATTTCTATGAATCGCGCCGGGTTTAGCCGTGATCCAAAAATTTGGCAGGACAGGATTTGATTGTGTCGTGGTGGTGGTCTAAACCCAACGCAGGAAGACGATCATAAGCTGAGTCCTTGGAGCCATCGAAGGACACAAGCCATGAATCGATTTCGTCATCGCATCATTACAGCCGTCCTGGTCGGCGTCGGCCTGCTTCTAGCATTTGCTGTTGGCAATTGGAGTGCAGCACAATCGCCAACAGCACCTGCGGCATTCAAGCAGGACGAACCGGCCTTCCGCAGTCTGGATGCCAACCTCTTCATGCAGACCTCGGCAGAGTACCGCGCCTGCTGCTATCAGGCTTTCAACCTTGCCACGTTACGACTCAAGGATGCCACGAAGGGTGCCAAGCCTGCCAAGCCGTTCGCGGTGGTCATGGATCTTGACGAAACCGTCTTCGACAACGCGGGCTTTCAGGCCATGCAACTGCGGAGCAACCTCGCCTACGATCAACGGCTGTGGGACGTGTGGGAGAAGGAACACGGCGAATACGTTGGCCTCGTTCCGGGTGCCAAGGAGTTCATTCTGCACGCTATCAAGCAGGAAGTTGCGGTGGTGTACATCAGCAATCGGAACGAGAAGTTCCGCGAGCAAACGAAGAAGGTACTGACTCGGCTCGGGATCGCCGTGGATGCCGATGACCGACTGAAACTGAGTACCGACACAAGCGACAAAACGAAGCGACGTAAAGAGGTTGACGATGCGTACACAGTCGTCCTGAACATTGGCGATAACCTGCGTGACTTCGATGAATCCTTCCGGAGTCGCAAGATCGAGAAGAAGACAGCCGAAGAGCTACAAATGGCCATCCAGGAACGCAAAGACACGGCTGACAAGAACCAAACAGCGTTCGGCGACAAGTGGATCATCCTGCCCAACCCGGCCTACGGCGAGTGGATGAAACCACTCGGTCAGGGCAAAACCGACCTGGATCGACTGGCACCCTCCATTCCAAGCAAGTAAATGTCCGTTCAGCTTGAACTTCTGTTGTTGATGGCCACGGCAGCGTGTGCGTGTGCGGTGCTGGGGCCGTTCCTCGTGCTGCGGCGGGTGGCGTTAATTACGGACGCTATTTCGCATGTGCTGCTCTTCGGCATCGTCATCGCCTATTTGATCTTTAAAGATCTGGATTCGCCGTGGCTCTTCTTTGGGGCTGCCGCCAGTGGGTTGCTCACCGTGGCACTGGTGGAAGCGTTGCAGAAGTCCCGCTTCGTCAAAAGTGATGCCGCGATTGGCTTGGTGTTCCCCACCTTGTTTGCATTAGGGGCCATCCTGCTCACGATGTTCGTGCCCAAGACCACCCACCTTGATGTCGATCAAGTGCTGCTCGGCTCGCCAGAGTTCGGGGTGCAGGATCTTTTTTTGTGGAGCGGCACGCCGATCATCGCCAAGGGCACGCTCGTGCTGGCCGGGTTGTTTCTGTTGAACCTCGGTGCCATCACGTTGTGCTACAAGGAACTCAAACTCAGCACGTTCGACCCGGCCTTGGCCACGGTGTTCGGCTTTGCACCGGTGCTGCTGCATTATCTGCTGATGTCGCTGGTCAGCCTCTCCGCAGTCGCGGCGTTCAACGCCGTGGGGCCGATTACCGTGGTGGCGTTGTTCGTGGTGCCTGCCGCCTGTGCCTACTTGATTTCGGATCGGTTGAGTGTTGTGCTCGTTCTCAGCGTGGTCTTTGCCCTCGTGGGCAGTTACGTGGGCGTGTGGCTGGCGTTGCAATTTGATACCAACATCGGTGGCACGGTGGCCACGGTGCTGGGTCTATTGTTCGGGTTGGTGTGGTTGTTCGCCCCGCCGCGCGGGTTGCTTTGGCAAGGCTTGCAGCACTGGAAGAAGCGTGGCCGGTTCCACGAACTGCTGCTGGCCATCCATTTATTTCAGCACGAAGGCACGGCAGCGGAGGCCGAAGAATCAGCCATTGACGGACTACACCGGCATGTTCAGTGGCCACCGGACGTGCTGAAACAAGTGATGAACAGGGCAATTCAACGCGGTTGGGTGGTTTCGTCGGCTGAACGACTGACGCTGACGTCATCCGGTCGTATCGCTGCGCAAACCGCGTTCCGAATCCCCGTGAAGCAGACGGAATAGACACCCGGATACCTCTTACCTATCAATACACCCGTCTCTTTCGGTCGAACCCTCCCGCCGAAGCTCGATCTCTTAAGGCACTTGGCCCATGCACGCGAACCCAGATCAACTTGCTAAAGTCCGAGCCGCACTGGTGGATCTTGATCCACAGGAAACCTCGGAGTGGGTGGAGAGTTTAGAAGCCGTCCTGAAACATCAGGGGCCTGAACGCGCCGAGTTTTTGCTGAAGACACTTTCGGACATCGCCGCGACCGGCGGGGCGAAGGTGAGCACCGGCATTACTACGCCGTACATCAACACTATCCCGGTGGACAAGC
>JBBRME010000061.1:0-21798 GCA_038230995.1 Gemmatales bacterium | reverse complement strand
CATCGAATCGCGTGAGCATGGCTGCCGACGCCCAGGCGAATGCAAGCAGAGCACAGCGAGATCGACGATCTTTCATGTAGAGTTCAAAACGTAGGACTGCTGCCATGACAAACGCAAAACACGGCATCTCCAACATCACTCGTTCGCTGAAGATGAAGGTGAGCGGGGTGAGTGCTACCAGTGACAGCCCGATGACACTGGCGAACTGACTGAAGGACAAGCGAATCCACCGATAGACCGACACGCAACCCCAAGCACTGAAAACTGCCACGCACAGACGACCGACCCAAAAGTGCGGGCCAAGCACCGACATGACCGCACCTTCGATCATGTAAAAAAGCGGTGGCCAAGTGACAAGACCGATGGCCGGGTACTGACAGTAGTACCGCTCGGCATACTCTCTGGGGTTAGGCAATACTTCGTTGAAATCGTGGTAAACATCGGCGAAGAAAACGCCAGTGAGGATGTGGCGAGATTCATCATTGTTGAAGAACGGCTCGCTTGCGTATGTCAAACAGAGATGGAAGCCCAGCAAAAGCAGCAGGATCAGCGGTAGGAGTACGAACGGCTTGCGCATCCAAGTCATACCCGGTGTCATCCTTCTGTCACGGCCGATGGGGTCGATTCTCTCAGTTGAGCTTCGATGGCCTCGGCATGAACGCCCATCGGCACAACAGCATACCGTTTTTCCAACATGGTGAACAATTCGTGCGCCAGCTTCAACTTCGGCCCGTGTGGGGTCTTCATGGCGGGGAAGAAGCTCAGCCGCGTCGTATCGTCACTCCCCATGAAGTCGAGCGGGTGCAGCAACAACGAAATTTCTACACCGAACGTTCTGCACATAAACAATGCCATTTGCCAGTAGGCTTTCGCCAGCAGTGGCGAGTAGTTCCCCAGGTAAAGCAAGTAACTGAGGTGGATAGGCACCTTGAACAAAGGCATTGTTGTGACGGGGATTTCCAGCAGTTGGCCACTGGGCGTGCGCCAGTGATATGGCTTTAACTTGCCGAAGCCATCCGTCAACTTGCCAAAGAGCTTCTTGCGTTTCTCGCGCTCCTCCGCAGACAGTCCCTTGGCCGTGGCGAAGTAGTAAAGCCGGGCCAGTGGGCCAAGGAATGTGGGGAAAGTACTGGCATCGAAGCGATAACCCCGGCGGGCCAGCACGTTCAGAAGCGTTGGCGAATGGCTGAAGCCAGGCCCACGGAACATGCTTGGACGCACGCCCGTAGCTTGTTCAATAGCGTCTTCGGTCTTTTCTAATTCTGCATCTATTTCGTCTTCACTGTAGAGGTGCAACCACGGCTCGTGATAAAACGAGTGATTCCCGACCTCGTGTCCTGCTGACACCAGTGACTTCAAAACAGCATGGTGCTTCGGTTCCGCAGCATCTTTGCCCACGATGAACCATGTGATGCTGTGATTGCGTTCCTTCAGGAACTGCCACACGCGCGGAACCACCACATCCAGATAACTCGGATACTCGTCCCAGCCAGCATCGCCGTGGGTCTTGAGGTAGCTCCACATGTTATCAAGGTCGAGAGAAACGCTACACAGCGGCTTGTGCTTCATACTTTGCTTTCGAGTTAGTCGCTGAACAGTCCGCACAGGATCTCAAGTAAAATCTGGATCAATCCGACTTTTGCTTCGAGTTCTTCACTGCGATCATTCTCGTTCATGTTTGGCTCCAGTTCGGGTTATGTCCCCCGTACCACTAAGCCTGACGGTTGTGACACCACACTTTCAAGTTTCTCAGTATCCATCGAATCGCTCATGACACAGTGGTCATTGCCTGAGCCGCCAGTTGCAAGGTCTCGTTGACATTGAGTGTGCCGTTGACAATGTTCGCCGAGTTCACCAAGTAAACACCCGGCATACTCGTGGCCAGCGGCGGCACCAACTTGGAATAGTTCTTCACCGGGATCGGGAAGACATGCTTCAATCGAGCAACCTGGAAGGCATGGATGGTGTTCGTGCCGAAATCGGGGTACATCTTCGCGAGGGCATCGGTAAAGCGTTTGCGTATGGACTCATCACTCTCGTTGAAGATCGGATCATTCGGGGCTACATACTTCGGCAGGTAAATCAGTGACTTGCCCCCGAACTCGGTGCGATCCACCAACGCGCTCATCTCGATGACACCCGTAAACGGCACCCAAGCATCTGTGAGGTTCGTGACGTAGTACGGATTGAGCGGGCGATCTAAAAGTAAAGAAGCACACACGATGCCCTGATAGCGGATGCTCTGCAACTTCGCGCGTTCATCTAATTGGAGATCGAGTAGTTTCGCAGCGAGTGGCGGTGCGGCGGTGCAGATCACTTTGTCGAACTGCAAGCTCTCGCCATTTGCAAGCCTAACCACCGGGCCAGCTTCACTGGATGACACATCGGCTACGGCTGCACTCGTCCGCAACTCCACCCCGAGACTTTTCAAGTGGTCAACGAATGTCTCGATGATCTTGCCGTAGCCACCACGCACATACCCGAAAAGTTCCTTCTTCAAGCCCGAACGTCTTGCTGCATACATACGCTGGATCGTCGCCCAGATGAACGCAGCACTGGACTCCGTGTGGCTGTCACCGAGTTTGGCCTTGAGCAGTGGTCGCCAGATTTTCTCAACTGTTCGTTTGCCACTCCACTTCTGTAACCACTCGACGCACCCGATTTGTTCCATCGCCTGCCAGTCTTTGATCCGGCTGGCCCGCAGGATGGTTAGCCCCAAGCGGAACTTGCTGACCAGACCCAACGGCGGGAACTTGAGGAACTCCACGCTGTTCGACATGGAGTGGAATTTACCATCGGTGTAGAAGCCAGTCTTTGTTTCCACACCCACAAAATCGTTGGTCAGATTGAGTTCTGTTAGCAGCTCTTGGGTGTACGAATCGCTCAACAAGATCACGTGATAGAACCGATCCCATGTTACGTCGCCAAGTCTCCACGCGGCGGCCATGCCGCCCACGTGATCTGCGGCTTCGAGCACGGTGATGCGATGGCCCTTCTTCAGCAACCGATGGGCTAAGCCAAGGCCTAGCAACCCACCTCCGATGATGCCAATATTCTCGCTCATGCCTTCCCCTTCGTGAAAAGGACAGAGCGCCGACCGCGGAAGTGGGTCAGGTTTGACTTCAACGGAGTGATGACAAGCCCCGCTGCCAGTGCACACTGCGACAAGTCGTTGTCACCGGGCTGGAACAGCGACTGGGACTTCTTGACTTCTTCGTACTGCTTGCTGAGCTTCCGTGTGCGGCTCCAGGCGTTGAAAAAATATCCTCGGCTCATGCTGAACATTGCAAGTGAGATAGCATCCTTCAAGAAACTGTGATTCGGCGGAATAAGATCGGACACAACGATTCGGCCACCGGGTTTAAGAAGACCTGCTGCCGTGGTGAGCCATGCCGAGAATTGCGCAGGTGTCATATACTGCACGACGCTGTTGCACCAAATCAGATCAAAAGTCACGTCTGCATTATCATGCTTCCACTCGTTCGCGTTCGGTGTCGTTGCGAGAAACTTCTTGGCATACGCCAGCATCGCGTCTGAGAGGTCCCAGTAGTACACCATGCCAACATGTTGAGCAAGTTGTTGTGCAGCGTGACCGTAACCACAACCGTAGTCAAGGACTGTATCCGTTTGTGAGATCGGCATCGTTTTGCGTAGGCGATTCACCGCCTCTCGGCCTTCCTGCTTGAAGCAGATTTGACCATCGCCCAAGCCTTGCCAGTAGGTATTCCAATGAGTCGGGTTACTCCAGTGCATTCGCCATCTCATGATCTTCCGTGGCTGACATGTGACTGTCAGTGAGTTGATAAGCCCTTTGACAGTCTTGACAGGTACGCGAGCCGGCCGTAGGCCGTTGCTCGGCTGCAAAGCGTTCGATGAGGCCACCGCATTTGCAAACATACCCGACGTGTCGGGCTGGGTTGCCCAGTACTAGGCCAAAGTCTGGCACGCTCTTCGTTACCACCGAACCCATTCCGACCATTGCCCAGCGGCCGATGACAAGATCATTGCCAATCGTGCAATTAGCACCAATGGTGGCTCCGGTTTTTACCAACGTCTTCAGGGTGTGTTCATCGACATCGCTTGAACACAACTGCTTCAAGTCCGGCGTCGTGGCGCGAGGAAAGCGGTCATTGGTAAAGACGGTGCCGGCAGAAATCATCACACCGTCTTCGAGTGTAACTTCTGCACAAACATATACGAAGCTGTTAAGTTTGCAGCGATGGCCAATTCGAACATCGTAGGCGATGTACGTCTTCTCGCCGATGATGCACTGCTCACCAATGGTGGCACCTTTGCGAATGTGGACGTTGTCCCACACCGAGGTGCCCGCTCCGATGTTGACGTTATCTTCGATGATGGCAGTGGGGTGCACGCGAGCTTCACGCACGCGCCACCTCTCGGTGGATGGCCGTCTCACCGATGGGGGCCGGGGTATTGGTCAGCGGGCAACTCGATTTGACGCCAGTCCAGCCGGAGGCTCGCATCGAGTCGTACGCGGCTTCGATGACGTCTACTGAAGCGAGCGCATCTTCCCAAGTAATCACGAGTGGTTCGATTTTCCGAATTGCCATTGCAAAGTTGTTCACTTGCGAGCGGAAGGCCTGTACCTTGTCGTAGCCCTGGCCGAACACTTCCCAATCGCCGTTCCCAATCTTCATGCGGGATGACTTCCATCCGACTTGGATGACACCTTCAGACCCGAACACGTTCACGTACCAATCAAGTTCCTTGTTCAAACTCCACGACAGATCCACACTGCCCATCACACCTGATTGGCTGCGAACGAACAATCTCGCCGTGTCTTCGACAGGTAGATTCTGGATGCGCTTCCCTTCCACGGCATGGACTTCAGCGAGTGGTCCAAGGAAGTATCGCAGAATATCGACCGAGTGGGTTCCGTTGTCGATCAGAACACCACCACCGCTGATGGCAGGCATGCTGTTCCAACGTTTGCTCATATCCACACGCCCTGTGAAGGCGTTTTCAAAAAGGACGACATCGCCTATCAGATGCTTTTGAACACGATCTCTCGCAGCTATCACATCGTTGACGTAGCGGAACTTAGAACCCATCGTCAGGATGGTGCCAGACTTCTGCGACACAGCCGCCATCCGCCGTGCACTTGCAGAAGAGATGGAAATTGGCTTTTCGCACAACACGTGAACACCACGGCGGGCCAACTCGGTGGAAATCTCTTCGTGTGTGTTTGGTGGAGTGCAAACAATTGCTGCCTCGAAGCGGATTGTCGATGCCAGTAGCTCAGCAACAGTGACGAACCAGCGCACATCGAACGCGGCTGCCGCTTTCATAGCTAGTTCTGGGCGTTGATCCACAACGCCCACGAGTTGGACATGCGGATTGCCGGCCATCGCGGCGAAGTAACTCGACGAGATGCCACCAGCACCGATGACGACGATTGATACAGGCGAACTCAAAGGCCACCGCTTTCAGCAAGTTTTTTGGCTGCATTGTAAATGCTGCTGGCCAAGTAGTTCAGGTGGTCATCTTCGTACTTCTCATTCCACGGTAGAACAAGAACGCGGTCGAGGTACTCAAAAGTGCCGGGGAATCTTTCTGTGGAGTAGTCCAGAGCTTCATCGCGGGCCAGCGTGAACGGCCAACGACTGGTGCCAAAGGTCCGTTGATCGCGGATGACCTCACATCGGAAAGCTGGTTTCTGAATGTAACGTGGCGCACTCAGGATGTTCGACAGCTTCAATTCTTTTGAGAGTGCCGTTGGCCCGCCGGGAATCACAGCTGGATCGACCATCAAGCTGTACTTCCAGAAGACATGCTCGCTTTTAGCAGTGCGTTTCGGGGCCATAACGCCAGGTGTGCCCTCGAGAAGTTGATCCATTCGTTTTGCGGTAGCTTTGCGTGCCGAAACAACGTCCGTCAGTTTTGCAAGTTGAGCGACGGCACAAGCTGATTGCAACTCGCTGAGACGGTAGTTCAGGCTGAGAAAGTAGTGATCCGGGTTTTGGTCGCCATAGCCCCAAGCCTTGTTGATGAACAGGTACATGCGGCGAGCGAGGGCGGCATCATTTGATACCACCAAACCACCTTCGCCTGTGGTGATGTGCTTACCTTGTTGCAGACTGAAACAACCAATCGCACCGAAGGTGCCGACCTTCTGCCCCGCATGGGTCGATTCAAACGCTTGGGCACAATCCTCGATCACGGGAATGTTGTACTTGTTCGCCACGGCCATAATCGAGGTCATATGGCAAGGGTTGCCAAAGAGATGTGTGACGATGATCGCTTTGGTGCGTGTACTGATCCGCTGAGCGATCGACTTCGCTGCCACGTTGCCCGTGCGTGGATCAACGTCCGCAAACATTGGGATCGCACCTTGATAGATGATCGCCGAAAGTGCCCCCATGTCCGTAATCGAAGTCGTAATGATCTCGTCGCCTGGTTCCGGGTTGATGGCAGCCACCGCACAATGCATAGCTGCACTACCGCTGGAGCAGGCATGCGTGTGCTTTACGCCCAGAAGTGTGGCGAACTCCGTTTCCAGCCGCTTCGTGAACTGCCCCTTGGTGGCAGTCAGCACGCCACTACGGATGGCTTGCGATAGGAGCGCAATCTCTTCCTCGCCCAGCGTACGGCCGGATGCGTCCTGATCTGAAGGGATGACCATTGGTGGGGTTTTGGTCAGTGGTGCATTCATGTGCGATCACTTTGAACAGGAAGGTAAGTGGATGGTGGCGGAACAGGACGGCTGTTGTTTTGCAACGGGTGAGGGGTAGGTTCTGAAGGCTTCACCGGCGGCGGCGGCGTGAGAACTTTTTCTTTCAAGAAACCAAGTTGACTGCGGATGACCACATCGCGGTCGGTGCCACTCGATTGACGCATACGATCAAAGCGCAATCGGCAAAGCAACTTGAGATGCCCGAACACGGTGCGGACAACCTTCATTTTCGATTGCCCGATCACCCGAGTTTCCAGGACGGCGGGGTGCTCGACGATCTTCTTCTCTGCGAGGTCGAGTCTACCTATTAGTTCAGCGATGCCCAAGTACCGTTGATACGTCAGTGGTATAGCAGCCACGGTGCTGCGACGGTAAACGCGGAAGCAGCTTGTATAGGTGTGGAGTTGGGCGCGAAGCACACGACGGTAGAGCCAGGCACAACCTTTGGATAACCAGAGGCGGGAAGGGTGAACGCCTCGCACGCCACCAGCCGGATGATAGGGGCTGGCCGTGACGAGATCGACACCGTTGGTAAGCAACGGGATCATCTCGGCAAGCTTGATGGGGTCATAGCTGCCATCACTATCCATCGAGCAAACAGTGTCTGTATGCGCTGCACGCAGGCCAGTCATGATCGCAGCCGCAATACCCTGATTGACGGTATGGCGATGCATGATGAACTGCGGATTAGCTTTGAACGACTCCTGCATCCGTTCCCAAGTTCGGTCGCTGCTGCCATCATCGATCAGTAGGTATTCGATCTCGTAAGTCAGGCCGAGTTTGTCTTCCACGTGTTGAAGTAAGTTCTTCAGGTGGGGAACCATTTTCTCTTCGTTGTAGCATGGCACCACAATAGAAATCGGCGTGCGATTTATGCGACTCCTCGGATTGTTCGTTACTTGAGTGTGCGGTTGCGGGTCGGCGATGCCGGGCCATGTCGTCAGTGGCTCGGGTGTGATTTTGAGGAACTGCGCTACGGAGCCAAAGCGGTATTTCGAAAGCAAATCACCCAGCTTTTCAGGCATCCGCTTGAGATTGCGATAGTGCCGGAGCTTGGCTACCCAGCCGACTCCTGTCATCTCCGGTTGTTGTGTATCAAGTTCCCAACTTTGGAAGTAAGCCACCAGTGGGGCGTGATTCGCTACGTGAGCGCGACTCATCACCCATTTCTGGGCGGCCTTCTTCATGATCGCGTATGGAAACTGACGCAGGTAGTTACCGCCAGCAACCGGTACACGCATTCCAAGCACCGACCCAGTGGAAATGGGAACTTCAAGAATCGCCCGAGCCCCGACATCGTGCCGATGGATGCATTGCTGAATCGGATCGTTACCAAACTCCTTGCCCATGGGTGCGATGCTGGAGTCGTAAGTGAACCCGACGCTCGCGAGTTCTTCGAGTGCCCAGAGATTCTTCGGCGACAACCAACCATCGGCGGTGCGATAGCCGATGACACGTTGTGCGGTGGCTTGCTCGACGGCTGTTTTCGCTCGAACTGCATCGTTGCGGAACTCTTCGGGTGTCATGTCGGTCAGCTTGCGATGAAAGTACCCACGCACGCCAACTTCGTGCCCGGCTTCAACAAGCCGTCGGATCACATGCGGGAATTTCTCGGCCGTCCAACCAAGTACAAAGAACGTCGCTGTGGCTTTGTGCTTGGCTAATAAGTCGAGAGCAAGGTCCGCACTGGCCTCGATTCGGGATTCAAACTGGCTCCAGCGATTGTTCTGGATGAATTTGTTGAACGCTCCGACCTGGAAGTAGTCTTCCAAGTTCACGGTCATGATGTGAGTCGTGGGCACGTTCATCGGGCGGTCTCGTGTCCGCGCTGGGGTTGTGTAAGTAACGTCCGGCGGAGTTCATTCACAATTCGTTCCGCAGCGTGGCCATCACCGAAAGGATTCGCTACTGCGATTGTGTCTTTGGGATGAAGCATCAATTCATTCAAGGCAACTTCTAGCTGCAGCGGCTTTGGGCAGAGCATCGCAAGGCCGGTAGCAAGTACTTCTTCTCGTTCAGTCGTTTCACGCAGAATGAACAATGGCTTGCCGAGGCTAGGTGCTTCTTCCTGTACGCCGCCGGAGTCCGAAGCAATGGCCCAACTCTTGGCCATCAGGGCAAGGAAGTCCGGGTAGTCGAGCGGATCCAAGAGGTGGACTCGTGGTTGATTCGCCAGTGCTGCCTGAACCTTTTCCCGCACCACTGGATTTGGATGCACGGGGAAGATCACGCAGGTAGTAGGATTGCTCTCCGTGAACCTACGCAGCACATTCAAATAGCCATCAAGTGTTGTGTCGTGGTTCTCGCGACGATGCATCGTCACCACAAGTCGTAGTTGACCTTCGGTAGTTTCGAGCAGTTTGTGGATCTTGTCGGAAGGTTTCACGCGACCATGGATCGACTGCATGGCATCAACGACGGTGTTCCCGGTACGCACAATGGCCGATGTAGGCACACCTTCACGCAACAAATTCTCATCGTGTTTCGGCGTGGCTGTGAAGTGCCAACGGGCCAAGCGGGAGATCAGCCGGCGGTTCATCTCTTCCGGGAATGGCGAGCGAATGTCTTTCGTGCGAAGCCCTGCTTCCACGTGGCCAACATCAAGGCCATTCTGAAACGCCGCCAAGCCGAAGGCCAACGCCGTTGAGGTATCACCCTGAACAAGCACGGCCTTGGGCTGGTGCTGCTTGAGTACCCGATCCGCTTCGGCAATGAGTTTGGACAGCAGTTGATTAAGCGATTGACCAGGAACCATGACATTCAACGTTTGATCGACGTTGACATTGAAAAGTCGAATGAACGGCTCGACCAAGTCGGTGTGCTGGCCTGACGCTACCGAAACGCATCGAAAATTGCTGGCAGCATGGAGTGCGGCAATGACTGGTGCCAGCTTGATCGCCTCAGGCCGTGTGCCGAACGCCACCAGAATGGTGGGGTGGCTTTCATGGCTTACGGGGCGGGCGTTCATGCAAGTCTCGGTGTCAGCTTCCGATGAGTATGTGTCAAGAATCGTTACAGCTCGTTCAATTTCGCAACTTCCGGCGCGGAAAGTTTTCACAGCGTGAACGACTTTTTGCCCAAGTATGAAAGTTCTTCGCGCCCGAATGCGAACGAAGCACGCACTTTTGCACTTTCGACGTCAGAGAATGCAAAGTCCGTTCAGCAAGCACAGTGTACGGGAATGTTTGAAGAAAAATGGATCGAGTCGTCCTGAAATCAGACACTTCTTCATCGACTGTACTTCTTCATGATGTCGTGTAGTTTGATGCTTTCTGCACATTCGAGTTCCGCATGTGGCTTCCACGATCCAAGCTGATGACCATCGCGGACGCAAAAACATGGCGGAGTGGCTACGCTGGTCGCAGCGTGGTCTGGACGAACGGCACGTTTGATTTGCTCCACCTAGGCCATGTGTCGAGCCTGCAACAGGCAAGGCAACTCGGCGATGCGCTCATCGTGGGTGTGAATTCGGATCGCTCGGTGAAGGCGTACAAAGGCCCAAGCCGACCAATCATGAACGAACTCGAACGTGCTGCGCTCTTGGTTGCCTTGGAATGCGTGGACGCTGTGGTGATTTTCGATGAAGACACCCCCGAGGAATCTCTCCGTCAACTGCAGCCGGACATCCACTGCAAAGGGGCCGAATACGCCCCACCACATGGCCGACCAGTGCCGGAACGTGCTGTGGTGGAAAGCTATGGCGGGCGGATCGAGTACCTGCCGTTGGTAGTAGGTATCTCTACGACAGACGTTTTAGGCCGAATTGCCAAAGCCACAGGTGAGCACCGTGCTTGAGCTGATCTCCAAGTTTCGTGATTGCCCGATCCTCGTGATTGGCGACGTCATGCTAGATGAGTTCATCTGGGGACAGGTGAACCGCATCAGCCCGGAGGCTCCGGTTCCCGTGGTGGAGGTACGCCGACGAAGCGTTACGGTCGGCGGGGCAGGGAATACGGCAGCGAACGTCCGCAGCCTGGGTGGCAGCGTGGAGTTGGCTGGCGTGATTGGTGATGACGCGTACGGACAAAGCTTGCTGGCCAACCTCAACGAAAAGGGTATTCGATCGGACGGATTGCTCGCCTTGCAACATCGCCCAACGACGACCAAAACCCGTGTCGTGGCCGGTAGCCAGCAGATGCTGCGCTTTGATGTTGAGCAACCTGCACCACTCACGGAAGCTGAGGAAGATCAACTTCTTGAAATGGTGCTGCCAAAGCTGGAGACCTGCCGGGCGTGTGTGGTATCGGACTACGGTAAGGGTGTGGTGACCGACCGGATGATGCGGAATCTGATCGACGTTGCTACTGCGAAGGGCATCCCCATTCTCGTGGATCCGAAGGGGCGGGATTACGGCAAGTATGTTGGGGCCACACTCGTGAAGCCGAACCAACTGGAAGCAGGGCAGGTGTTCAACCGCGTGATCCAGAACGATGATGATGCAGAGCAGGCTGGGCTGGATTTACTGGAGTTGCTTGGGCCAAACTCTGCAGTGCTAATTACTCGCGGAGCACACGGCATGAACCTGTTTCAGCATGGTTTGCCAAACGTGAACATCCCGACCAAAGCTCGCGAAGTGTTCGATGTGACTGGTGCTGGCGACACCGTGGCCAGTGCCTTGGCGTTGTGCTTGGGCGTGGGTGGCTCCATGGCCGATGCGTGCCGGGTGGCCAGCTTGGCAGCAGCCGTGGTGGTGGGAAAGATCGGTACGGCGACCTGTTCAATCAATGAGCTCGAAGTGATCGCCGAAGTCTAAGCTTTTTTCTTCGCTTTGGGTTCTGGTGCCAAAGAACCGTTGCTGAGTGCAACAATTCGATCCCAAAGATCGACAGGGCAGGGCATCACCGATAATCGACTATTTTTCACCAAGTGCCAAGCGGCGAATGCCTTGTCAGCTTTGATGGTGGCCAGTGTCACTGGGTTCTTGAGTGTCTTTTGGTAAGCCACGGGTATTGCAACCAACTTCGGATCAGTTTCATTCGGATCGGGTATCGCTGGGCCAGTGATCTTGAGAATTCCCACGACCGCCTTTTCGTCGCCCGTGTGATAGAAGAATGCCAAGTCACCCACTGCACATTGGCGAAGGAACTGCAACGCCTGCGGGTTGGCGACGCCGTCCCACAGCGTCGTCCCGTCGGCTTTGAGCTGGGCCAATGGATAGACATCCGGTTCTTGCTTAAAGAGCCAATGAGCCACAGTGCTGCTCCAGTGTTAGGGCTTTGACGTGCCGAAAAGTTTGAACTGAGCCAGTTCCGTCTGCTCAGCCTTCCAGCGTACCACTTTACCTTTGGCTAACTCCGCTACAGTTTTGATGGCAGCGTCGTTCGTCATCACATCAAAATGGTTACACGAAGCAAGAACAGCGGGGATACCTTGATCTTGCAAGTCGGGTGGCCATTGACTTTTCAAACTCACAACGGTGTCGTGATCGGTTCTGTTCCACTTGGTGAGCACGCAACAGAACTCCAGCGACTTGGGTAGTTTGACATCGCGTTCCTTTTGCAGTGCAATTCGTACCTCGGGTAGCAAAGAGTTAATGAACGCCACTTGTGTCTTCGGTAGGGTAAACGTGGGGAGCTTGGCCCAGCCGGAACCTTGATATGGCCCACTAATCGCAATCACTTTCGTGATGCCATCCGCCGGGAAGCACTCGACGAACTCCCGGCAGATGATCGCACCTGCCGAATGTCCGATCAACAGGATCTCCTTGTACTCAGCAGCTTCGAGGGCATTGATACCCACGCGCAACCCACGGCTCAGCGTAATACTGTCGACTGATTGCATTTGTGCATAACTAAAGCCGAAGATGTCAAATTCTTCGGCGAGTAGCTTGACGAGGGAACCACCTGGTTCCTGCCATTCGTGAACTTGTGGCTTTGTTGCTTTCTCCGGGTGGAAAACGTGAGGCTGCAAGCCATGGATGAACACTACGGCTTTGTCATGCTTTTTCTTCAAAGATGGTAAGTCGCTGTACTTCACTTCCGGTGCGATGCCCCAGAACATAGTGGGCAAATCGGTAATCGGCGTGAGCATCAGGACGCTTGTCGCAGTCAGTACCGTAAAAAACATGGCCAAAGCCCACAGGACCGTGAAAAAAATCACTGCTCTTGTTTTATCGGCTCTAGCGGTCACGACGGTCAAGTGACGTTGGGGAATTCGCCCATCGAGTGTGAGTGACTCACTTCACACTTCGTCAACGTTTCGCTTGTGGCTACGCCAGACGTAGACAATGCTACAACAACGACGATTCACAGAGCGAGATACAGCATGGCCCTGCTGCCGGACTGGATGATCGAAAAAGAAGTGAAAATCGAGCCGTTTGCCCCACTGCAACACCGGCCTGGCGTGATTTCGTACGGCGTAACGAGTTACGGGTACGACGTGCGCGTGGATCGGCATTTCAAAGTATTCACCAACGTTTACGGCAGTACCGTCGATCCCAAGAATTTCGACCCGAAGTCGTTCGTTGATATCGTCGGCGACTTCTGCATCATTCCGCCGAATAGCTTTGCCCTGGCAGAAACGATTGAATACTTCGAGATTCCACGTGACATGCTGGTGGTGTGCCTTGGTAAAAGCACCTACGCACGGTGTGGCATCATCGTGAATGTCACTCCGCTGGAACCGGAATGGCGCGGACGTGTGACCATCGAAATCTCGAACACCACGCCGTTGCCCGCCAAAATCTATGCCGGTGAAGGTATTGCTCAGATGTTATTCTTCCGTGGTGAAGCGGTCTGTCGTACCAGTTATGCGGACAAAAAGGGCAAATATCAGGATCAGAAGGGATTAACGCTTCCGTTCGTTCAGACTGGTGCGGTTGGGTTGAGTGTAACGGATGCGCCGAAAAGTCATGCTGGATCGGCAACATCAGATGCGCGGTTGACGCCGAAAGCTGGCAAACGCAAGGCTAAGAAGTAACAAAGTATTTCGGATTGCCGAGCAGTTGTGTGCAAGCGTTTTGGACAGAGTTCGCCGAGCAGAAAAGTCTGTAAAAAACTCGGCAATAGACGCATGTGCACCTAACATAATTACACTAACTACCCAAGCAAAATAAACATGAAAATCGCTCGTCGTTTCACTCAGCCCGGCCAAGACCCGTTCAGCGGCCTACGCTTTACCCCGCGCAGTTCGCGAATCGTGAATCCGAACGGCTCGGTAGTGTTTGAGATGAACGACATCATGGTTCCGGAAAGCTGGAGCCAGGTGGCTGTGGACATCATCGCGCAGAAGTACTTCCGCAAAGCCGGCGTGGCGGCGACCACGGTCAATGTGGCGGAAGCTGGCATTCCGGAATGGTTGCAGAAGCGTGTCGCGGCACCCGGTGCAGAGATCATTGGTGAGCATGACAGCCGACAAGTGTTCAGCCGCTTGGCCGGTTGCTGGACGTACTGGGGTTGGAAGGGGAAGTACTTCCCTAGCGAAGCCGAGGCCCGCACGTTCTACGACGAAACCTGCTTCATGCTGGCCAGCCAAATGGCTGCACCGAACAGCCCGCAGTGGTTCAACACCGGTTTGAATTGGGCCTATGGCATTGAGGGGCCAGCACAGGGGCACTACTTCGTTGACCCCGTCAGCCTGACGATTCAGGCCAGCACCAGTGCCTACGAGCGACCTCAGCCCCATGCGTGCTTCATTCAGTCCGTAAGCGATGATCTGGTGAATGAAGGTGGCATCATGGACTTGTGGGTGCGCGAAGCCCGCATCTTCAAGTACGGCTCAGGCACCGGCAGCAACTTCAGTCATATTCGCGGGGAAGGGGAGCCACTTTCCGGCGGCGGGAAGTCATCAGGTTTGATGAGCTTCCTCAAGATTGGCGACCGGGCAGCTGGGGCCATCAAGAGCGGGGGTACGACCCGACGCGCTGCTAAAATGGTGGTGCTGGATCTCGACCACCCGGACATCGAAGAGTTCATTTCGTGGAAGCAGATCGAAGAACAAAAAGTCGCAGCACTCGTGACGGGTTCCAAGCTGCTCAACAAGCATCTCAATGCGATCCTGAAGTCGGTTCATGCTCATACCAACAAGCTGGAGCAGTACGACCCGAACAAGAACACTGGTCTGCGAAAGGCTGTGCTGGACGCTCGGACGTCGTTAGTGCCGGAAAACTACGTCGCCCGTGTGCTTCAACTGGCCAAGCAAGGGGCCACCAAAATCGACTTCGAAGAGTACGACACCGACTGGACAAGCAAGGCGTACTTCACCGTCAGCGGGCAGAACAGCAACAACAGCGTTCGCATTACCAACGACTTCATGAACGCTGTACAGAACGATGGCGACTGGCACCTGTACTGGCGCACTGAAAAGGAAAAGGCCGCGAAGCAGAACCGGGCACCGAAGCCGAAGAAGTCGATGAAAGCCCGCGAGTTGTGGAATCAGATTGCCGATAACGCCTGGGGCTGTGCGGATCCCGGTGTGCAGTTCGACACCACCATTAATGAGTGGCACACCTGCCCGAACGACGACCGCATCAATGCAAGCAACCCTTGTAGCGAGTACATGTTCCTCGACGACACGGCCTGCAATCTTGCGTCGCTCAACTTGCTGAAGTTCTACGACACGGGCAAGAACAGATTCGATATCGAAGCGTACAAACACGCGGTACACATTTGGACAGTGATCCTCGAAGTCAGCGTGTATATGGCTCAGTTCCCTAGTGTGCCGGTGGCTCAGAAATCGTTCGACTACCGCACACTCGGCCTCGGCTATGCCAACCTCGGCGCACTGCTGATGGTGCAGGGTATCTCGTACGATTCGCCCGAAGGCCGCGCCCAGTGTGCGGCACTCACCGCCATCTTGCATGCCGGGGCGTATGCCACCAGTGCCGAGATTGCAGCGGTGGTTGGCGCGTTTAATCGATACGAGGCCAACAAGGATCACATGTTGCGTGTAGTGCGAAACCACCGGCGCGCTGCCTACAACGCAGCTCCTTCGGAGTACGAAGGGCTGACGGTGTGCCCAGTCGGTATCGATCCACGTTCGTGCCCAGCCGATTTGTTGAACGCTGCACGAAGCGAATCGGATCGCATGTTGGAACTGGGCGAGAAGTATGGCTATCGCAATGCCCAAGTGACGGTGGTTGCACCCACCGGAACCATCGGCTTGGTGATGGACTGCGACACCACGGGCATTGAGCCGGACTTCGCCCTCGTGAAGTTCAAGAAGCTCGCAGGTGGTGGCTACTTCAAGATCATCAACCAGTCGGTTCCACCGGCTTTGGCTAAGCTTGGTTACACGGCCCAACAGATCGACGACATCGTGAAGTACAGCCGGGGTGCTGGCACCCTGGTGGGTTGTCCGCACATCAACGCGGCCACCCTGAAGGCCAAGGGTCTCAGCGATGCTTCGTTGGCCAAGTTGGAAACCCAATTGCCGGGTGCATTCGAGTTGCCGTTCGTGCTGAACCGGTGGACACTCGGCGACGAGGTACTGAAGAACGAACTCAAGATTGCACCAGCCGTGTATGAGGCCCCAGGTTTCGACCTGCTGGCGCACCTCGGCTTTAACCCTGGGCAGATCACCGAAGCAAATACGTTCGTGTGCGGCACGATGACGATCGAAGGTGCACCGCACCTTCGCAGCGATCATCTCAACATCTTCGACTGTGCCAACAAGTGCGGGAAGCACGGTAAGCGGTTCCTCAGCTACGAGAGCCACATCCGCATGATGGCTGCCGCTCAGCCGTTCATCAGCGGGGCGATTTCAAAGACGATCAACATGCCTTATGAGGCCACCATTGATGACGTGAAGCACGCCTATCAGTTGTCGTGGCAGTTGATGACGAAAGCCAATGCTCTCTACCGTGATGGATCGAAGCTGAGCCAGCCACTCAACAGCGTGGCTGATTCGTCGGAAGCGGAACTACTGGCTAACATCTCGGCCGAGGAACCGAAGGCCGAGCCGATCAAGCACGAAGCTGTACGTACTGCGGAACGCATCACCGAGCGACTCGTTCACCGTTACATTGCCCGACGCCGTCGGTTGCCGGATCGCCGGGCCGGGTACACCCAGAAGGCCCGCGTGGGCAGCCACAAGGTCTACATCCGCACGGGTGAATACGACGATGGTACCCTCGGCGAAATCTTTATCGACATGCACAAGGAAGGGGCCGCCTTCCGCAGTATGACGAACTGCTTTGCCATCGCCGTAAGCCTCGGCTTGCAACACGGTGTGCCACTGGATGAATACGTGGACGCGTTCCTGTTCACCCGGTTCGAGCCGAACGGGATTGTGCAGGGCAACCCGTACATCAAGATGAGCACCAGCATCATCGACTACATCTTCCGCGAGCTGGCCATCACGTATCTGGATCGCCACGACCTCGCCCACGTGTTGCCAGATGACTTGCGCAACGACGCTATCGGCAACGAAGATGAAGAACCGGACTTCGAGAGCGAAGAAGTGATATCGGTACGCGATGTGGAAGACGATGAGCCAGTGCGGCAATCGCCTTCACCGCGTTCGGCACACTTGAAGCCGAGTCGTGCGGAAGAGGCGACCCCGATGGTGGACTTTTCCAAGCGGATGAAGCAAGCTGTGCCTGCCGGGTTGGCTAAGCCAACGATCACCGGGGCCAGCAGCGGAGGCACCGCCACGCTGAGCAAAACCGAGAGCATCCGTCAGGCGAAGCAAAAGGGCTACGAGGGTGACCCGTGCCCGAACTGCCAACAACTCACGATGGTTCGCAGTGGAGCTTGTTCGAAGTGCGACACCTGCGGCGAAACCAGCGGGTGTAGCTGAAACTTGTATTCTGTTGGCCCTTAACGCGAGTGAGTGGCAATTTGCCCTACCAGTTGCTCGCGAATTGGGAGAACAGGAACCTACTCATGCCGGAGGGCCTCCACGGGTTGCACCCGTGAGGCTCGTCGGGATGGATAGAGTGCAGCGAGGGTTGTGAGTAATGTTGAGAAAGCAACCACAGCGATCGGCAACCAGATCGGCCAATTGAACACAGTCTTGCTCACCAATTCTTCGCTCCGCTGTGTCGCGATGGTGTTCTTCACCCACTCGTCGGCCGGCAAGCTCAGTACCCAAGCTAAGCCCAAGCCAAGTAACCCGCCAAATAATCCGATCAATGTGCCTTCGATGAGGAACATCAGCAGGATGTGGCCATCGCGGGCACCGAGGCTCTTCCAGATGCCAATCTCTTTGGTGCGCTCCAGCACACTGGTGAACAGTGTGTTGGTGATGCCGATGGCCGCGACGAACATCGAGATAAACGCGAAGAGATTCAACCCTGCAGAGATCAACGTGACTTCACGTTTCACACTCTTGTAGAACTTGATGCTGTTCGTGGTCTTGAGTCCGAGCTCTTTTTCGATCTTTTCGACAACGGCTTCGAGGTCGGCCCCGGGACGAACGTAAACCTCCACGCTCATGTAGCCCAGGTTCTTCATCATTGGCAATTCCCGGACAACATCATCACCGCCGGCAGGGGTCACCAGAATGTCCGCCGTAGGTAATTTTGGCTTACCAAGAAGATCAAGGGGATCGAACTTGACTGGCTCGGTCAACTTGAGGATGCCAACAATTTTGAAATTGCGAGTGACTTTGACATCACGATTGTCGAGCGGGTCCTTCGACTTCGGCTTGAGTTGCATCACCGTGCGCATCAGCGTCTTCTCGTTTTCCGTGAGGTCGAACTGGTCGAGTTTCGTCGGCAACTGTTGGGCGATTTTGTTGAGCAGTTCGGTTTGCCCGCGATTCACCTCGTCCAGAATGCCATTGGGATTGAGCATGTTCGCCAGTGAGCGACCCTGTGAGAAGTCGCTTTTGCCGACGTTGAAACGCAAGGCCGATTCGTTGTTCACCAGAGCTAGGTAGTCAGCATCGCTATAGATCTTGCAGAGATGCAGGAGATGTTCGTTGACCAAGCACTCGTCCTTCGCCGCTGGGCTTGGCAAACGACCGAAGAGCAAGAGACTCTCAATCGTTGGCTGAAAACCAGTCAACTTGGTGGCATGGAGTTGGCAATTGGCAATGCTCTGACCAAGCGATACTTCACCAGATTGCGAACGTGTTGTCAGTACTTCGGCTACATCAGGCATGTTGCGAAGCTGTTCGATTTCTGCTGGGCTGATGAGTGAAGTACTGCTGAAACGCCTCGACTGTTTGTAGTCCTGACTCAGTCTCTTACGCAAGCGTTCGCGTCGCTCGGCAGGTACTTCATCTGGTAAGGCCAACTTGCTTACAGGTACGTCTGAGTCTGGTATCGAGTCATCGCCCCAGCCTCTTGGCATCACGACGATGTGCCAGAATTCGGCCCGACTGCGAAACTCGTTTTCGATGAACGCTCTTAGCCCAACACCCAAAGCCAACGTAAAGGCCAACGCCGTTGCACCCACGGCCACCCCGAGTACCGTTAGAGATGTGCGTGATTTTTGACGCAACAAACTATCGAGTGAAGAGCGAAAGACGTCGGTCAGTTTCATGGCTGCTGAATCGTAGGCTGTGTCAATAAGCTAATCAAATGCAACTCGAACCGACAACATCGAATGCGGTGGATGTGTACCACCTTCTCACGGGCATCGTGGTTCCCCGGCCCATTGCATGGGTCAGTACCGTAAATGCTGAAGGGATTGCGAATCTTGCCCCGTTCAGTTTCTTCAATGTGTTCAGTGCCAATCCACCAGTCATGGTCATCTCGCCAACTTTGAAGCGCGATGGGACGAAGAAGGACACACTCCGCAATATCGAAGCAAACGGTGAGTTTGTTATTCACTCGTCGGTGGAAGCTCTCACCGAGCAAGTGAACCTCACTTCAAAGGAACTCCCACCCGAAGCCAGCGAGTTCGATGTGGCCAAGCTGGCAATGGTACCCAGCAGCGTTGTGAAGCCGATGCGAGTTGCGGTTGCGCCAACAACGCTGGAATGCAAAGTGCTGCAGATCATCCCATTGGGCAGCGGGCCGATTGCGGGGAACCTTGTCATTGGCCAAGTGGTCATGATCCATGTGAACGATGACGTGCTGGACGATGCCGGGCGCGTTGATCCACGTAAGCTGCATGCAGTGGCTCGCCTGGGTGCAGACTATTGGTGCAAAACGAGCGATCTCTTCGAATTGAAGCGACCTTAAATCAACGGAGTTGTCATGAGTGAAGCGGTCAAGCACCGAGTGGTCATTATCGGTGGGGGCTTTGGTGGGATGCTGTGCGCACAACACTTGAAGAAAAGCCCTGTTGACATCACGTTGATTGATCGCCGCAACTTTCACTTATTTCAGCCGCTGCTGTATCAGGTGGCTACGGGAGCCCTCAGCCCGGCGAACATTGCCGCACCGTTGCGTTCGATCCTGAAACGCCAGCGGAACTGCCGTACGGTGATGGCAACGGTGACGGGGTTTGACACTGCTGCCAAAACGGTGCAGACCGCAGATGGAGAGTTGATCCCGTTTGATACTCTCGTGCTTTCCACTGGTAGTACACATCACTACTTCGGGAAAGATGCACAGTGGGAGCCGTTGGCTCCGGGATTAAAGACGATTGAAGATGCGACGGAGATTCGCCGAAAAGTGCTCAGTGCGTTTGAGCGTGCAGAAACGGAACCGGATGAACAACTCCGCAAACAATTGATGACGTTTATCGTCGTTGGTGGCGGGCCAACTGGCGTGGAGACTGCCGGGGCGATCTGCGAGTTAGCAAAGCAGACCATGCACGAAGACTTTCGGCGGATTAATCCGAAGGAATCACGCATTATCCTCGTCGAGAACAGCGAACGAATCCTGCAAACCTTCGCCGAGAAACTTTCTGCCAAGGCACTGTCGGATCTCATTAAGTTCGGCGTGGAACCTTGGCTGAACTGCCGAGTGACCGACATTCAACCCACGACAGTGACAATCGAACGTAACGGCGTTGCCGAGGTGCTACCGTGTGAAACGGTGGTGTGGGCCGCAGGGGTGAAAGGATCGCCGCTTGGGGCAAAGCTGAAGGAAGCCCTAGGTACTGGTGTGGAGATGGACAAAGGCGGGCGGGTGATCGTAAACAAAGATTGCAGTGTTGGTCAACGCGGCGATCTGTTTGTGATTGGCGACCTCGCACACTTTACGGGTGTCGATGGAAAACAACTTCCAGGTGTGGCGCCGGTAGCCATGCAACAAGGCGAGTATTTGGCCAAGTTAATCGACCGCCGAATTCGTGGCCAGTCGCCGGTGGGTGAGTTCCGCTACCACGACAAAGGAAGCATGGCCACGATTGGCCGCACCAAAGCTGTAGCCGAAAGCGGCGGAATCAAGATGACAGGTTACATTGCCTGGCTGGCTTGGTTGTTCATCCACATTTTGTACTTGGCCCGGTTCGAGAATCGTGTTCTTGTGATGTACCAGTGGTTCTGGAATTACGTGACACGCAACCGCACAGCTAGGTTGATTACTGGCAATCCGAAGTAGCTGTCATGTGTGCCCGTTACACTCTCACTGTTGTCGATGGCAAGTTCATCGCCATTTATTTTCAGTTGAACACCGTGCCGGAGTTGATCCCACGGTACAACATTGCGCCATCGCATAAAGTACCAGTCATCGGCGTGAAGAGTGATGGCACCACACGCGGATGGAGTGAGTTAACTTGGGGGTTTGTACCACACTGGGCACAAACCCCAGCGGATGGTCCCAAGCCTGTTAATGCACGCAGCGAGACGGTGCGAACCAGTCCACCGTTTAGGGATAGCTTCCGCAGTAGACGCTGCTTGTTACCAGCAGACGGTTACTACGAATGGCTGACAGAAGGCAAAGCAAAGAAGCCATTTCGCATGACACCCGTTCAAGGCGGGTTGTTGACATTCGCGGGCATCTGGGATGTCTGGAAGTCGCCGGGATTGCCGAGTGTATTTACGTGTGCCATCCTGACTGTACCCGCGAACAATAGCATGCAGCGGTTCCACGATCGGATGCCTGCATTGTTAGAGCCGAATCAATTTACCGATTGGCTCAACCCGGCCACAAAGGTGGACACTGCCCACTCCATGTTGCGTTCGGCACCCGATCACGTCTTGGAGTTCGCAGCCGTCAGCGCGAAAGTGAACAAGGCCGGTAACGAAGGGCCAGAATGCATAGCCAAAACTGAGTCATCACACTGATAACAGCGAGGGTGCACCGAATATTGTTCAACCGTCTG
>JBBRME010000060.1:0-21907 GCA_038230995.1 Gemmatales bacterium | reverse complement strand
GCAGCTTGGGAAACGGAAGGGCAGATCTACTTCGCAAGTATCAAACCTGGGACGACCGAATTTTCAAAACCGCAGGCTGTACCGGGAGACGGGAAGGGGCGAAAACATCCCGTCGTAGCGGTCAACTCGAAGGGGGAGATGATCCTGGCTTGGACAGAGGGCACGGGCTGGCAAAAAGGTGGGGCGCTCGTGTGGCAGGTTTACGACAAGACCGGCAAGCCTACAGAAGCGAAGGGGCGTGTCGATCGAGGGATACCGGTCTGGGGGCTGCCAACGGTGGTGGCAGGCGATGGAGGTTTTACAGTCATCCATTGAGAACTTGGCGTTGTACCTGACCCCAAGACTGACCCACCCAACCGACGTGGGTTTCTGACCGTCGGACAAGCCATATGACGCCATCGTATCGTCTGTGTCTCGCCGCGCGGATTGGATGAAGACCGACATTGCAAAGTCGTCGCCCAGCAGAAGGTGTTGCAAGTCAACAGGATAAAAGCGGTGCCAACTGTCTAATGGTGCAGACGATGTTGTGTCTCGTGAGTCTCGTGTGTCTCGTGGATGGGTGTGTGAAAATGGGCGAGACACAAGCGAGTGGTTCTGAACACTTAAAAAGACGTCAACCTGGCTAACTTTGGTAATTTGTATCGATTGAAACAGGGCCGGTAGCAATCGTTATGTCATGAACAGCCCGCAAGTTTGCGGAAGTCGGGCAGTCTGGCCGATACAGACAGTACACGCGGACCCCGACCACCAATTTCGAGTCGTCCAGTCCCTGTTCAGGAGGAACGAACGTGAAAGTACGAATCGTGCGTTTGATGGCCGCCGCGTTCAGTGTGGCGATCGGTGCCTCGGCAATGGGTGCAGAACCTGCCAAGCTCTCGCTCCCCAAACCCGAAGTGAAGCTGCCTGAAATCAAGGCCCCTAGCCAACTCAGCAACACCAAAACCGGTGGCGCAATGTTGGCTAACCAAAAGCTGGCCGACAAGGTAGCAGATAAGCTCACCGTTGTGAGTGCCATGCAAAGTGCAGATGTCTCGCTGTTCACCGCCGACGGCGTGGTGACGGTGACTGGCAACTGCAAGACCGCTGCGGACAAGAAGAGCATTCTTGAAGCCGTCAGCATGGTCGATGGCGTGAAGTTGGTGAAGGATGGCGTGAAGGTTTCCACCAGCACACCAATGCCAGCCAGCCCAGTGAAGCAAATGCAAGGTATCGGCGGCCCGTTGGCCATGGCTGCCCCAGCCCCAATGATGGGTGGCAACCCGGACATCGAACCACTGCCACTCGGGCCATCCGGTGGTGGCATGAACATGGGCGCACCGCCGCTGCCGAATCATGCCTGGCCGACCTACGCCCCACAAGGCAACTTGAGCCGCGTGGCGTACCCAACGGCGTACCCGACGAACGCCTTCCCGTTCATCGGGCCATACTACCCGTTCCCGAAGGTTCCACTCGGCTGGCGTTCGGTCACCATGAGCTATGAAGATGGCCACTGGTGGTTGGGCCGCAAGCAAACGCCACAAGACTACTGGCGTGTCAAGTTCGGCTACTAAGCTGAACTGACAACGAAACAACCCCGGTGAAAGCCGGGGTTGTTTCGTTTACTAAGAGCCGTCAATGGTTTACAGCACGCCCTTTGTACTGGGAATACCGGTGCCGCGGGGGTCGGCTTCCACAGCGGATCGCAGTGCCCTCGCGGTGGCCTTAAAAATCGTCTCGATGATGTGGTGCGCGTTCCTGCCGTGGTGTAGCACCACATGCAACGTGAGTTTGCCCGCACTACTGACTGCACGCCAAAACTCCTCGGCCAGAGCAGTGCTGAAAGTCCCCAGGAGCTCGTTAGGAACTTCGGCGTTCCAGACCAGAAACGGCCGACCAGAGAGATCAACCGCTGCAGTGGCAAGGCACTCGTCCATCGGCACCGTGGCATCGCCATACCGACGGATGCCAGACTTATCGCCGAGTGCTTCTGCGATAGCTTGGCCAATGGCAATGCCCACATCTTCCACAGTGTGGTGGGCGTCAACATGCAAATCGCCTATGCACTTCAGGGAAATGTCGAAAAGGCCATGCTTAGCAAGGTGGGTCAGCATGTGATCGAAGAAACCCACGCCCGTGGACACCTCGGCCATGCCGTTGCCATCAAGGTTCAGAGTGAGGTCGATCTGTGTTTCTTTGGTCTTGCGGCAAATCGTGGCGGTGCGAGTGGTCATGAAATTATGGTAGCAAGTTGGCTTGTGCAGCTCATGCCAAAGCATCACTTCACAAAAAAACCACTGGTCATCCCAGTGGTTTTTGCATTGAATCGCTGAAACGTCCAACCTAATCGCGGAAGGGCATGCCGAAGCTTCGCAGGAGTTCGCGGGCTTCTTCGTCGCTACGTACGCTGGTACAGATTGTGATGTCCATACCTTGTGTGAAGTGAACCTTGTCCGGGTCAACTTCAGGGAACACCATCTGCTCGCTCAGGCCCATGCTGTAGTTGCCGTTACCGTCGAATGACTTCGGGTTCACGCCGCGGAAGTCACGGATACGAGGCAGTGCAATGTTCAGCAGTCGATCCAGGAACTCATACATTCGCGTGCCACGCAGAGTGACTCGGCAACCGATGTCATAACCCTGACGCAGGCGGAAGGTGCTGATGGCCTGCTTCGCTTGCGTGACTTGTGCCTTTTGACCGGCGATCATCGTGAGTTGATCCACGGCTTCGGTCATGCGGTTCTTGTCTTGCAGGGCTTTGCCAACACCCATGTTGATGCAAATCTTGTCGAGCCGTGGCAAACTGAGCACGTTCTTGCGGCCGAACTTAGTGATGAGAGCCGGGAGAATCTCGGCTTTGTATCGATCTTGTAAGCGAGCCATGGTCGTCGTCCTGCTGGGGTGATGCCGGGCCACCCCATGTCAACGGGGCGGCCATCACCTATGGGTGTGAGTTAGTTCTTCGCTGCGGTTTTCGGGTTAGCCTTGGAGAGAGCGCGAATACGTGCACCGCTCTTCTTGGCGTACAGCTCTTTGGTGCCGTCGGGAAGGAATCGCACAGCCACACGGGTTGGCGTGTTGGTTTGCGGGTCGATGAGTGCCACGTTGCTGGCGGCAACGGGCATTTCCTTGCTCAAACGTCCGCCTTGCGGATTCTTTTGTGAAGGCTTCAAGTGCTTGTAGACGAGGTTGACACCCTCCACGAGCACTTTGTTTTTGATGCGAAGGACACGCAGAACTTTGCCGCGTTTACCTTTGTCGTCGCCGCTGAGAATCGCAACGATGTCGTCTTTGCGAATGTGCATGGGTCTCTTTGCCTCTGATCGTGGTCGTTGCACCGAAGTGCGTCCACGTCGTTAGACAACCTCCGCTGCGAGGCTGATGATCTTGCCGAATTTCACTCGGAGTTCGCGGGGCACTGCACCGAAGATGCGTGTGCCGCGGGGATTATCGTCGTTATCGAGCAACACTAGGGCATTGCGTTCGAAGCGGACATAGCTGCCGTCTTCGCGGCGGGTCGCTACTCGGGTGCGAACGATCACGCCCTTGATGACGTCGCCGGCTTTCACGTCGCCCCCAGGAAGGGCTTTGCGAACGCTAGCACGGATCACATCGCCCAAGTAGGCCACACGACGCTTGGAACCGCCGAGGACTTGGATACACATAACTTCCTTGGCACCGGTATTATCGGCAACATCAAGGTAGGTATACATCTGGATCATGATTCATTCTCGCGGCCCAACTTGGGGCGTGGGTCGTTAGTTCTTCTTGGTTTCGCTGCTGAGTTCGTTCCCGGCAACCGCCCCTTCAAGGTTGGCCACGGTACGGCTTGGTGCCTTGGTGACGACGCGGACAAGTGACCAGCGCTTCGTCTTGCTCAACGGACGAGATTCACGAATCTCAACGGTATCACCGAGGTTTGATTCGTTCTTTTCGTCGTGAGCGTAACACACGGTTCGCTGCTTGATGAACTTGCCGTATTTTGGGTGCCGCACGACTCGCTGGATTTCCACGCGACGTGTCTTGGCTGTCTTGTCGCTGGTAACGATGCCTGTAACAAGGCGACCGCCGTGGGCGGTTGTGTCGTTCGTGGCTTTGATAGTCGCTTCCGCCATGACTTACCGATCCCCCTTATGAGTCCGCCCCGCTTGAATCGTCTGAAGCCGGTAGAGACCGCGCTTGATGCGGCGTTTTCCGGGGCCATCGACCCGCTCGGTCAGTGTTTCAACTTGCTTTGCGATCTCAGCGTCGGGCAGTTCGCCGAGTCGCTTGAGTTCCCGCTCGCGTTGTACTGTCTTAACGCGGGCGATTTCGCGCTTCGCCTTGCTGATCTCAGTAGGGGTTTCGAGGCGATCTGTCGCCGATTGAAACCGCAACTTGAACAGGTGCTTTTCTGTGTCGAGAAGGGTCAGAGCGAGTTGTTCATCGCTCATCCCAACGAGGCTTTCGTATCTCATAACACTTGCTCCCCCACCGATTACCGGGCGGGTGTTTATCTAAGTTAAACGTTCGGTCGGCGATGAATAAACCGGCACTTGAACGGCATCTTGTAAGCCACTTTGGCCAAGGCTTCTTTGGCCTGCGCTTCAGGAATTCCACCGATCTCGAACACAACCATTCCGGCCTTTACCACGGCGGCCCAGTATTCCGGCTCGCCCTTACCCTTACCCATCCGCGTTTCAGCAGGGATGCAGGTGATGCTCTTGTGCGGGAACACTCGCATATAGTAACGGCCTTCGCCGGATACAAAGCGGGTGATGGTCACACGGGCGGCTTCGATCACTTGAGCCGAGAGCCAACCGCCTTCGAGCGTTTGTAGGCCGAAGTCGCCGTAGGCAACGTAGTTACCCCGTTGGGCGTTGCCCTTGATGGCCCCGCTGTATTTTTTCTTCGCAGCCAGGCCGCGGATCACTCCACGTTGGACTTTGCGGTATTTGACCCGTTTGGGCATCTTCAAGGACATTGCTCAAACTCCACAAACGCTGTTGAGTCGTTTCGCTCTGGGCGCACACACAGTGCACCGTATCCAGTTATTAGCCTCGGCGTCGGCGTTGGCTACGACGCTGACCGCCACCACTAGCGTCTGTCGTATCGTTTATCTCGCCTGTCACAAAGTCACCGTTGTTGACCCAGCACTTGATGCCGATGTTACCTTGTGGCGTGCTGGCCTCAGTGAATCCATAATCCACTTTGGCTTTGAGTGTGCTCAGCGGGATGCTACCTTCCATCGCCTTTTCACAGCGGGCCATTTCAGCACCGCCGAGGCGACCAGACAATTGCAACTTCACGCCCTTAGCCCCACCTTCCATGGCCCGTTGAATGGCTTGTTTCATGGTTCGGCGGAAGCTGCTTCGTTTTTCGAGTTGTTCGGCGATATCTTCGGCAATGATTTGCGCGTCGATTTCTGGCCGTGTAACTTCAATGGTTTTGAGTTCAATGTGTCGACGAGTCAGCTTCTCCAATGCCTTGGTCAGCTTATCAATCTTCTCGCCCTTCTTGCCGATAATTGCCCCGATACGGCTGCTGTAGATGAAGACCGTCACACGTTCACGAGTGCGCTCGATCTTGATTTTGGCTATGGCTGGTCGTTGTTCCTTGCGGTTGTCTTTACTTCGGGTTAGGTACTTCGCAATGAAAGTACGGATCGTGTGGTCTTCGACCAACAGCTCGCTGAAGTCTTGCTTGTTGGCGTACCAGGCACTTGCCCAGTCGGTCATGATGCCAACGCGAAAACCAGTTGGACGAACTTTCTGACCCATGATCGCTAACCCTATAGTTGCTCACCCTTTTAAGGGTGGGGCTTTTGTTCCGTTGGTGTTAGTTAGTAGCGGTTGCGGATGCTGTGACTTTTGCCTCTGCAATCGCTTCGACATCCGACACTGTAACCACTATGTGGGCAAGGCGGCGAAGGATACCAAAGGCCGTGCCGCGGGCACGAGGTTGCATCCGCTTGAACATCGGGCCGCCGTCAATGCGAATTTCTGTCACCACGAGGTCATCAAGATTACGGCAACCTTTGTCGTCGGCGTTGCCTATCGCGCTCTTCACCACGCCTTCGATCAACCGTGCGCCACGGTTCGGCAAAAACTTCAGCGCTTCAAGCGCCTCGTCCACGTTCATGCCGCGAATTAAGTTCGCCATGGGACGCATTTTCCGCGGGGCGACGTCTGCAAAGCGGTGTGTGGCTCGGTAAATCATGATTTCAACCAGTAGCTCGTGTATCGAATGTCAATCGTGTTACTTCGCAGGTGCAGCAGTCTTCTTACCAGCAGTGTGACCCTTGAAGGTGCGGGTCTGGCTGAATTCGCCCAGCAAGTGCCCCACCATTTCTTCCGTCACATATACCTTCAAGAAACTTCTACCGTTGTGAACCAAGAAGGTATGACCGATGAATTCCGGCACGATCACCGCATCACGGAACCACGTTTTCATTGGTTCGCGGTTTTTGCCTTGCTTCTCGACCTTGCCAAGCAAGCGAAGCGTCGGTTCGAGTTCATAAGGATTCTTACGAGCCATTCCATCACCTTCAGTTTTGTCGCCTGGGTCAACTCTCGGGTCGGGTATCCTAGCGGATTGGCCTACCGAGGCCAAGGGGTCACTTAGCCGTTATGCTTTTGGAATGGGCCAGCTGGACGACGGCGAACGATCGCCGAGTTCGATGGCTTCTTCTTGTCGCGTGTCTTGCCACCCTTGGCCAACACGCCGCTTGGGCCTTTCGGGTGTCCGCCCGATTTGCTTCGGCCTTCACCACCACCCATCGGGTGGTCGGTCGGGTTCATAGCCATACCACGGTTGTGCGGCTTGCGCCCCAACCAGCGCTTCCGACCAGCCTTACCGAGGCTGATGTTGAAGTGCTCGATGTTCGACACTTGGCCAATCGTGGCACGACACTTTTCGCTAACTCGACGAACTTCACCACTTGGCAGCGTCACGAGGGCTTGGCCCTTATCGCGAGCACCCAGCACGGCTGCCGTGCCAGCACTTCGGCAAACTTGGGCACCACGCCCAGGCTTGAGTTCAATGTTGTGGATCGTCAGACCGATCGGAATCCGGCTGAGCGGCATACAGTTGCCGTTCTTCGGTTCTGCGGTCATGCCGTTCATCACCTTGTCGCCAGCTTTCAGGCCGTCTGGTGCAAGGATGTAGCTCTTGGTCTTAGTCTCGTCGTTGTACTGGATCAGCGCTACGCGAGCTGAGCGACAAGGTGCGTATTCCACGCTCAACACAGTCGCTTCAACACCTTCAAGATTTCGCTTGAAGTCCACCACACGCAACATCTGCTTGTGACCACCACCACGGAATCGACTGGTAACGATACCCTGGAAGTTACGCCCGCCGGTCTTGCGCTTACGCACGAGCAACGGCTTGTATGGCTTGTTGACCTTCGGCTCGGTGCAGTCCGCGAAGTCGGACACACTGCCGCCACGGCGCCCGGCGGAGGTCGGTTTATATTGTCGAACTGCCATGATCGTTCCCTAGTGTCGTTCCAATGTCACCAAGAAGCCATTACACAAAGTCGATCTTGTCTTCCGAGTTCAGCGTGATAATCGCCTTCTTCCAGTCACCCGTCATGCTCTCGCGGTTGCGGTAGCGTATCGACTTGCCCTTATATACTTGAGTCCGAACTCGTTCGACGCGAACGTTGAACAGTTCCTTCACCGCTTCGGCGATCTGAATCTTGTTCGCATTCGTGTGAACAAGAAACGTGTACGCATTCCGTCGGCTCGCCAAGTGCGTGCCCTTTTCAGTCACGATTGGGCGAATCAGCACTTGGTGCGGGCGAAGCACAATGCCCGGTGCGCCGTGGACACACGGCTGTCGGGCCGCGAGCCTTCGTACGTAACGCTTCGGGTGTGGTCTTGTATGTGCCATGAGTCAAATCTCCGTCGTCGGGCTTCAGCCCGGCGTTCCTTTACTCGGCGGCCTTGGCCAGCAGGGTTTCCAGAGCAGCTTTGGTCAGCATCAATCGCTTTTGCTTCAGCACCACGTAAGCGTTGAATTCCGTTGCTGGCAACACCTTCACGCCTTCAAGGTTGCGGCCTGACCGATACACATTCGCGTCGAGTTGTGCCGTGCCAATCAACACCGTAGTGTCGAGCAACGTCAGTTCTCGTTCAACGCTCAGCTGAGTACCATCAGGGTTAGATTTCTTCTCAACTTTGGTGCCGACTTTGATCGACTTCAGCACGCTCACCATGGCTTTGGTCTTCGGCGAGTCCATGTTCAGGTCATCAATAATGACGACTTCGTTATCCATGAACTTGCTGAGGATCGCCATCCGTGTCGCGGCCTTCACGGCCTTCTTCGGCAGGTGGTATTCGTAATCGCGTGGCTTCGGACCTTTGGCCGTACCACCACCAACCCGCTTATTTGTTCGCTTAGAGCCAACCCGGGCGTTGCCGGTGCCCTTTTGCTTGAAGACTTTCTTAGTACTACCAGCCACTTGCCCACGACGAAGTGTGTGGTGAGTACCGGCCCGTTGATTGGCTAGATACATCAACACGACATCGTGCAACAACTGCCGATTGACGGTACCGCCGAACTTGGCAGTATCAATTTGCAGGCTTCCTACGCTAGCACCCGTCTTGGACACCACGGGAACCGTGATCATGCCCGAAACGTTGCGAACGAGGTCATTTTCGGCGTTACCGCCGTGTGTGCCGTTGGTCTCGGCCATCGTGCTACCTCAGTACCCCAGCAATGGTTTGCTGGTGTGGGGCCGACTGCTGTGAAGCAGGCGGGTTGGTTGGTCAGGCCGTTGCTGTTGCTACGGTTGTCTGTCCACCCGAGGCCCCATTTGGCTTACAGGAATCTATGAATCTAGTGGAGCGCAATGACACCGCAAGTGCAATTTGCTATTTTCAGGCGCAAAACGTGGTGTTTTGACCTTTGCTAAGAACGGGTAATCGAATTACCGGGTGAGTTCAATGATGAAATCGAAATCGTGGTCGTAGCCGGGTTTCACTTCACGTTCCAAGCCCGATCGATCTGGCCGACGAAGTTCCGCTGGGAAATCGCGGCCACCGTACCAGCCAGCGGGTTCGGCAATGGCCACACGATACCAGCCTGGCAGCACGGCAGCAGTACCATCTGCAAGTTGGAAGCGACCATTTGAGTTGATGTTCGCCGAGAACATTTTTCCGCCGTTGCCTCGTTCGGGATCGGGCGTGAAGACGATGAGACCATCCGAAAGTGCGCGACCCTGAAACGACACCGTACCAGACACTTTGGCCGGTTCCGCCGATGGAACCTTGGCACAACCGAGCGGCAACATGAAGGCTAAGCCGAAGAGGCCCAAACCGAATGCCACAAAAGCGCCCCGATTCAGCAGATGACCCATCGGTGCGTCCTTCCCTGGTGTGCGCCGATCGCGCACACTACCAACATCGGCACATGGGTAGGGCTGGCTTCAAAGGAAGACGTGGAACTCAACAGGCGACTTCACCACAGCCCTGTCGCACTTCACGCCCTTTGGGAGGGTTCGCTCATGACATGATTCCGTTACTACGACCTGAATTCTACCACGATGGCTTCAACCGACCTTCCAAAGCGTCATTCTGTCATGATTGATTGTTTATCACGGACATGCGGACACCCACCCCACGCGACCATTGGCGATAAGAATGAATGTTATAATAACTATCGCGCTGTATCGGAAGTTGTTGTGCAGGTTGTGTTTACGAAAGCTGTTACTGTAGTAAGTATAAATAACCGAAGACTGTTAAATCTTATTTGTCATACCTTGTCAGACTTGAAATGATCAGCATTGATACTGGAATGACGAATGTCTTTGATACGCACTCACACACCGGAGGCTGTAGCTCCGGCGTGTGAGCGAATGTGCTGTGTTGGGCTTGATTGTTACTTGCCAGCAGGCTTGCCGGGCATCCCTGGGCCACCACCGGGCATCCCTGGGCCACCAGTCGTACCGCCACCAGTGCCGGGCATCCCTGGCCCACCTTTAACAGGACCTACCTTTTCACCGGGTTTCGGTTGTTTTGGTGCGTTTGGGCTGTTGGGGTCTGACGTGTCTTCTCGCTTTGCATAACAACCAGTTGACATCATTCCAGCCAGGAAGACCAGGAGAGCGAACTTCTTCATGTTGAGCACCTTGCGTATTTTCGGAGAGATTCCGATCGAACAGTATTATCTTTCGTAGTCGAACAAAAAAAAAGAGCAAGCCAGCGAACTGGCCTGCTCTTGGAACTTGTGATCGTTCTTGTTTGGTTTACCAATCACTGCCTAGCACTTCACGACCTTGTGGGCTGAGTGCCGCTTGCCACGTGGCCACGCTAATCGACGAGTTAACTCCACGAACGCTGCCGTCGCACATAGCAACTTGCGCGTTACCTCCGCTGTAAAAGCCAGATGCACGAGTCGGAATACAGTTCGCGTCGTTTGGCTGTGATTGTGGTGGCTGAAGAGAATCCGCAGCTACATTAGTCTCGAATGCAGTTATCGCCATCCAGCGGGCCTCCCACCAACCATGTCCCCAAAGCGAACCGTAAGACGTACCACCTTGGCACACACCACGCTTTTCGACAAGCATGATTGTGTTTGACGTGCCATCTTTGATATTAGCAATACTCTTTGGGTTGCTAAATGCCGCAGGATCAGGACTACCGGGGCCACCAGGGAAGCCATTCAGGCTGTGACTTCCGAACACTTTGAAGTTCATGGCATAACTTGAGATACCCCAGCCGTAAATGGTTTGCTGGCTAGCAGACTCATCAGCTGGAGCGTTGAATGATTTGACGTAAGTTTGGTAAGCACCAGTCGATACCGTATTCCAGTTACCTGCGGCATCGCGACCATAGAGTTCTGGTACGACTACCCCAACTGTTGGCCAATGGCCAATGCTGCTTCGGTACAAGTTATCTTGTTCGATATAAGGCAGTACATAAAAGAAACCAGTTCCAAGACCGTTGTAACCGTTTTTTGCAGCCATCCAAGACTCGCGATAAGCCGGTGGCAATGAACCATTGGTCTGGTCGGCCATCGTCATCGCGAGAGCCATCTGCTTCAGGTTGTTGCCCGATTGAAGACGGGCGGCGGCTTCACGTACCTTTTGTACAGCTGGCAGCAACAAGCCGATCAGGATGGCGATGATCGCAATGACCACCAAGAGTTCGATCAGCGTAAACGCTGCTCGACGACGTGGGAGAAGCATGACACACTCCGAAAAAATGTAGAGATGAAAAAATACAACTTAGGTGAACGCCAACGGAACCGATGACGTGAGGCCAACTGCGTGAACAAGTTCAGCGCGGTTGCACCTATACCCAGAGTGGGATACCGCGCCATTAACTCAATCTTGGATGTAATTCCGACAAAAAATTTTAGGCATTGTTGGTGCGAGATTCCTTACCGCATGCAGGTCCAACAGTTGAGTCGAATACAAGAAAAGTGCACATCGAACGCAAACAATCGCAAACCGTAGACTTAAAGCACTCGCATCGTCATGCCATATCTACAAAAAAGAGCAAGCCAGCGAACTGGCCTGCTCTTGGAACTTGTGATCGTTCTTGTTTGGTTTACCAATCACTGCCTAGCACTTCACGACCTTGTGGGCTAAGGGCAGCTTGCCAGGTTGCCAGAGTGATCGAGCTGTTCACAACGCGAACGCTACCGTCACACATCGCGACTTGCGAAACGCCACCACTGTAAAAAGCTGAAGCCCGACGTGGAATGCAGTTGTTGTCCGCAGGCTGAGACTGTGGCACGTTGTTGCTCTCTGCATCCCAGTAAGCAATCATCGGCATCCAGGTGTCATTCCACCAACCGTGGCCCCAGAGCGATCCGTTATCCGAACCGTTTTGGCAAATGCCGCGCTTTTCCACAAACATGATGGTATTCGAGTTGCCGTCCTTGATGGTGGCCAGCGTTCGTGGGTTATCCCAAGCGGCTACCGTCGGGCTACCGAACACGCGGAAGTTCATGGCGTAGCTGGTGATACCCCAGCCGTAAATGGTTTGTTGGCTGGCTGACTCATCTGCAGGTGCTGCATAAGTCTTGATGAAGTTCGTGTGGGCACCGGCGTAGACGTATGGGAAGGTGCCGTATGGTGCAACCGTGGCGGTGTTCACACGGTACAGGTTGTCTTGCTCGACGTACGGGAGTAGGTAGAAGAAACCGGTACCTTGACCGCTGTACCCGTTCTTGATGCCCATGTAATATTCACGATAAACCGGCGGCAAGCTGCCGTTGGTCTGATCCGCCATTGCACATGCCAAACCTAATTGCTTCAGGTTGTTGGCCGATTGGATCTTGGAGGCGGCTTCGCGTACTTTTTGTACAGCTGGCAGCAACAAGCCGATGAGGATGGCGATGATCGCAATGACCACCAAGAGTTCGATCAGCGTAAACGCTGCTCGACGACGGGGGAGAAGCATGACACACTCCGAGAAAAATGAACGATGCCGGGAAAGGTGACACGCGCACGGAATCGTGTTCGTGTGGCCCGATGCGAGAATACTCGATTCGCTATCGCGCCGCTACCTCTTTTAGGATACAGCACCGACTTCGAGATGTTGACGACAATTCCTGCGAAATAACCGAGAGTTTTTCTGCGCTGTCGCCAGTCGCACTCTTAACGGGCTCAGTTGGTCAAGAAATTCGTGGTTCGTACCAATCGTGTGGCCACGGTCGGCCAGTCGGGTATCCTACAATCACCTGCCATCGCTATTGGATTTGCAATGCAACTGCCGCTGCTGACTCTTCCGCGTGCTGTGCCCCAGCAAAAAGTCCGACCTACCCAAGACACCGTACCGCCCACCAAAGAGCAGCGTGAGTATATCCGCACGCTGGCCCAGCGCTACGTGAAGTTGCAAAAGCCAGTGATTCCGTTGAGCTTGACGGAGTTGAATCTGCACGCGGGCAAGGTGATCGAGCAACATCGGCTTGAATCGAAGTTTCTGAATTATGTTGCGGTGGTTCTGAACAGCGAAGCGAACCGCGAAGCGATTGCATCGGTTCCGTATGACCGCCGCTTGCTGCTGTTGCCAAAGTGCCTGCGAGTCGAAGACCGCTGCCCGGCTCCGTTCGATGAGTTCGGGCTGCTGTGCAAACAGTGCGGCCTGTGCACGATTCAGGATTTGCAGAACGAAGCCGAGAAGCTGGGCTACGCCGTGCTGACGGCGGAAGGCTCCGCACTTGTGATGGCGATCATTCAGACGGGGAAGATCGACGCCATCGTCGGCGTCAGTTGCCTGAGCGTGTTGGAGAAAGCCTTCCCTTACATGGAAGCCGCGGCCATCCCCGGCGTGGCCATCCCGCTGTTGAATGACGACTGCAAGGACACTGGCATCGATGTCGAGTGGGTGTGGGAGTTCATTCACTTGAGCAGCGACGACCGCACCTTCCGGCTCGACCTCGAAGCCGTGCGTGCAGAAGTCGATACTTGGTTTGAAGCCGACTCGCTGGCCGAACTGATGGGGCCAGTAGAAAGCAAGACCGAACAGATTGCCCGCGACTGGCTGATGAAATCCGGCAAGCGCTGGCGGCCGTTCCTCGCCGCGTGTGCTTGGAAGGCTTTGCAGGATGACCCAGACATTGCCTATCCGACTGACCTGAAGAAGCTGGCCATCGCCGTGGAGTGCTTCCACAAAGCCAGCTTGATCCACGATGACATCGAAGACAACGATCATTTGCGTTATGGCGAAGCCACGGTTCATGCCCAGTACGGCGTGCCCATTGCGCTGAACGCCGGTGACCTGATGCTGGGCGACGGCTACCGGTTGATTGCCGAGACCGAAGCCCCGGCGGCCATCCGTGCCCAGATGGTGAAGATTGCTGCCGATGGTCACCGGGCCTTGTGCCTGGGCCAAGGGGCAGAGTTGGTGTGGTCGCACAAGCCGCACGCACTCACGCCAGTGGAAGTGGCCGAGATCCATCGCCGCAAGACGGCCCCGGCGTTTGAAGTGGCTCTGCGAATCGGTGCGGCCTTCGCCGGTGCGGATGCCTCACTGCACAAAACTCTGACCGAGTACAGCGAACAACTCGGGATTGCGTACCAAATTCGTGACGACATCGACGACTTGGTCAACGGCGACGGTGATGACCTCACCGCAGGCCGACCGAGCTTCCCGTTGGCCTTGGCCTACGAACGTGCCAAGGGCGAAGACCGCGACCTGCTGCAAGCCGTGTGGCACCGCAACGCGGGGCTGGAAGCCACGCAACAAGCCCGCGAATTGGTGAATGACTTGGGAGCATCGGAACGGGCCGTGCAGATGATGGAGAGCTACAAGGAAGCCGCGGTGCAGACGCTCCGGGATATTCCTTCGCCAAGTTTGAAGGGGTTGCTGCGACGGGTGGTGAGCAAGATGTTCGGCATCGAGGTGAAGGGCTGGTGCAGTGAGAAACAAGCTGCGGCCTTGGAGGTGTGAGCCATGAAATTACTCGATGACCCGCGGATTGACGACGGGGTCTTCTACCCGGAATCGGACGGATTGCCCATGGCCGAGAACACGGTGCAATGGGACTGGATTGCGTTGATCAAAAGCAATCTCACTCGCATCTTCAGAGAACGGAAGGATGTCCTCATTGCTGCGGACAACTTCATTTATCCAGTGAAGGGCAAACCGAGCATCGTGCAAGCCCCGGATGTCTATGTGGCGATCGGTCGGCCTGCTGGCCCACGTGGGAGCTACAAGGTCTGGCGCGAAGGGAACCAGTTCCCACAAGTGACCATTGAAGTGCTTTCGCCGAGTAACACAGCTAGCGAGATGGTCAAAAAACGTGGGTTCTACGAGCGACATGGCGTTGTGGAGTATTACCTGATTGACCCGGATCGTTTGACACTTTCTATTTGGGTTCGCCGTGGACGAGAACTCGAAGAAGTCGACGAACCGATCGGCTACATCAGCCCGCTGACTGGGATGCAGTTTTTGCGTGATGACCACGACGAACTGATTGTTTTCGGCCCGGATGGTAAGCAGTTTTTTACTCTGAATGATGCGGAAGATCGTGAACTACGATCACTAGCGGAACTGCGGAAGGAACGCCGAATTGCCAGCGCCGAGCGGAAGCGGGCCAACGCTGCCGTAAAGGTAGCCGAAGCAGAAACCCAACGAGCCGATGCAGTTGCCTTGGCCAATGCCAAACTCGCTGCGAAGCTCCGTGAACTCGGCATCGACCCGGACACCGTATGAGTGCCCGACTGGAGATGCTGCAAGTGGCCCGACTCGCCCCCAAGGTGCTGGGCGACAGTGCTGATCTGATCCGTGATTTCCTGCGAACTCAACTCACTCCCGCTGGTGGTTTTGCTGACCGCGCTGGCAACCCGGACTTGTACTACACCGTCTTTGGCCTCGAAGGACTGTTCGCCTTGCGGGCAGATTTGCCAATACCGCAGGTGCTGAAATACTTGAACAGCCAAGGCGATGGAGCCGCGCTCGACTTCGTTCACCTCTCGTGCCTGTGCCGATGTTGGGCGGGGATGCCGACAGAATCGAAGAGTGACATCCCGGTGTCAGCGATTCTCCATCGTGTGGAATCGTATCGCAGTCTGGATGGTGGCTACGCTCAGGAACCGGGTCAGGCGGAAGGCACCATCTACGGATGCTTCCTCGCACTTGGTGCCTATCAGGACTTGGCAGTTGACATGCCGAACCTGCCAGGCTTGTTGAACTGTGTGACGGGCTTGCGGGCGGAAGACGGTGGCTACGCCAACCAGCGTGATCTGCCGTTTGGCCTAACCCCCAGCACCGCCGCAGCAGTGACGCTGCTTCGCCAGTATCACGTCGAGATTCCCAACGATGTTGGCCCGTGGTTGCTCGGCAGGCAGCACAGCGAAGGGGGTTTCTACGCCACGCCGCTGGCCCCCATACCGGACTTGCTCAGCACTGCCACGGCGTTGCACGCCCTCAGCGGACTGCACACAAATCTGGAACCGATCCGCGAGAAGACACTCGACTTCATCGACACACTTTGGACAAGCCAAGGCGGCTTCCATGGCAACTGGTCGGATGATTCGCTGGATGTGGAGTACACGTATTACGGCCTGCTCGCCCTCGGGCACTTGAGTGTGTAGGAGTGTCCCCTTTGTAATTTCGCCAGGCTTCTCACCCGGTAAAAACTGCAAGAGTTGCAACCCATTGCAAAAAGTGCTTGCTGCCCGCTTCGCCAACTCGCTCAGGCTTCCTAAATTCTCGCTTGAGGTGCCGAAACAACGATTTTTCCGTTTGGCACAGCCCCTGCATTAATCCTTTCGCCAAGGTTGACCCCCAACCTAGCAACGAGTTCAACGCAACCCCCAAAACCTGCGTTGGCTCGAATCGACCATACGATCATCACCCCCGATGATCACCACCTACCCCCGGTGTTTGGTCGAAACTTTGCGGATCATTCCCCCCGATTGATCCCCTTAACGGCCAGGGCCGCCCACCAACCCCCGGTGAGCGGCCCTGGCTTTTTTTTTTCTGTCAGACTTCAAGCCGCTGAAATGTCGACAAAATTACGAGCATGGCAAATCGGCCCATGAATTCGTCCAATCAACGTCTGAGAAAATTTCATTCAAGATGTCGGAAATTCCTTGTGATCCTAACTTGATGCCGAGTAGACTTTTCAGCGAAGCAGGCACGTTTCGTCCACAAAGTACGACAGATGCGCAATCGAGTTATGAAAAGACTTGTTTTGGAGAGTCTTGAGGCACGAGATGTACCGGCAACCGTGTATTACGAAGATCTCAGTCGCTTGGCGGTATCGAATACATTTCTTCTCGATCAACCCCTCGTCCTCGATTCGCCAGGATACAACCCGAACATTTCCCCCTTTACGATCCAAATTACAACAGCACCAACAAAAGGTACTGTGCAAGTCATAAACGGATACGATTTCAATTATGGGCCAAACCTTTACGCTTCTGGTACCGACCTAATCGGTTGGAAACCAATGCAGAACGGTGTTGCGCTGACAGACGAACAGTTTATTGTCATTGACGTAGGTGGTGGGACGCTTGGGAATGAGACTATCCCAGTTTCAACTTTACCTGAACCATCAATTAATTTTCAGCCATTTGTCTTGAGCACCAGCAACTCCGTCAAGTCACTCTTTCTCGAAGCAAGCAATCCACCGGGAATGATTCAGACGACCATCGATCTGACTACCGTTGTGAGTGGAACGGCATCAAACGGTTCACACCCGACAGGTAAAGTACGATTCACGTACCGAGATAACGGCGGGGCACCATTGCTGCTTGGTGTTGCTACGATTCAGCAAGATGGTAAAGCCACAATCCAAGCTGATAGCGGATTGTTGGCCAAAGCCGGAGTGACCGTCGAAGCTGAATACCTCGGCAACCCTTTTTTCGCACCAAAGAAACTTGGGGACGGAGATCGTACAAGCGAAGACTTACTTAAAGATATTGTTGTTAATAACAACCCGGCCGTTCCAGCCAATGCACAAAACTTGACTGTGGTTTTCGTAGGTGGAAACGACGCTGCGGAACAACTTCGCTGGGTCAAAAGTGGTCGAGAGCATTATGGTGCCAATGCCATCTTGGTTACCGGTGCTCACAACATCGCAGATGTTGGCGTCAAGATGGCGACCTTCCCCGCAGGTAGCATTAGCAAACTGGTGTTCGGTGCCCACGGCAGCAAAGACGGTTTCATGCTCGATAGCAGCCAAACAAGTTGGTTTACAGCTACGGCGGTCAATGATGATGCTGTAACAAAACTGCGAATCAAAACAGCGTTGAAAGCAAGTGCCGACATCGAGATTCAAGCCTGTCGCAATGCCGATGGGCAAGTTGGGCAAGCTAACTTGAAATTGATTGCTAACATGTTCAACGCCAAGGTCAAGGCATCCAAACATGCAATTGCTTCTTGGGATGATACAACTCAAGGGATAGTGTGGGTCACGGTACAACCAGACTAAGCCAACCGTGATATTGAATTATAGCTATTAAACAATATGTCTAAGATGGTGTCTTAATGAGTATTATGAAATTTCGCATGTTTACATTTTTATTGTTCATCATGCTCGTTGCCACCTGTTGGTGTGCTTATTCGAAGGATATTACGGTGAGTGAGGTGACGCCGACTTTTGAATTTGAACACTCGAAAGGTCAATTTACCGACGGTCTGTCATTCAGTTCAGACTCCAAGTTTCTTGTCGCCTCCGGTGATAGCGGCAAACGTGTGGAGGGGATACTCGTTATCTTTGATGTTAAGTCAGGCAAGCTTTTGAACTCAATTCCTGGTGCTCCTTCCGCTTACGATACGACATGTACGAAAGATGGGCTCAAAATCTATCGTATTACAGATGACAAATTCCTAAGAATACATTCCGCTCCGAAATGGAATGTTGAAACTTCTATTCAGATACCCGGCAAGACAGCGGTAAGGTTATTTCTTTCTCCGGATGACACAATACTAGTCACTGCTGCTTATCACGGGATTTTAGTCTGGGAAATAAAAACACGCACTAGCACTGCAGTCGAAAGCCAGGGCCAGGGCGTCACTGGGCTAGCATTCTCCTCGGATGGGAAAGAATTTGCCGCATCCTATTCCGGTTCAAGAACTGTCGAAATGTATCGACTAGGGGAAATCAAGCCTTACCGCATCTTGGAAGGTCATGTCGGAGGTTTTCTATCCGTTCGCTACTCTCCGGACTTGAAAACTCTCGCAACAGGATTCTCCAAAAAACTTGAAAAGGACGAGCAAGCAACCCCGGTGATGTTGTGGGATGTTGCAACCGGAAAATTGCTTCACAAATGCGAAGGGCCACCTACCCATCGTCAATCTAATGACTTTACAAATGACAGCAAGTACATCATCGGACTTTCCAATCAACTCGAAGGATATCCTGGTGTTGTGTCGGTCTGGGAAGTGAAAACCGGAAAGCTCGTTTACCAGTGGAAAACAGACAAGCCATGCGTGACGTTTGCGTTGTCTCCGGATAATACATCGCTTATTACGTGCAACCAGGATGGCAAACTGCATCGCTGGGACTTCGAGACCATCCGCAAGCAATTCGACAAGAAGTGATGGTACTCAACAACAACAAAAGCACTTCCTACTTCCCTGTTCTCGGTGGTCGATACGTCTGTACCATGCAAGGGCGCAGTTATTCAAGACCCTTGAACGTATCGAGTCCGACATGATTCTCGTTGTGAAGCCTGATGCCACGCTCGAACAGATTGACCACGTCATCGAACGCATCAAGGAACTCGGCTTTACGCCGCACGTGAGCCGGGGTGAACGCCGCACCATCATCGGAGTCATCGGCGATGAGACGAAGCCGCAGGCCGAAATGCTGATGCAGATTCCGAACGTGGAACAGGCCCTGCCGATCATGAAGCCGTTCAAACTCGCCAGCCGCGAGTTCCACAAAGAAGACAGCATTGTGTACGTGGGCAAGGTCAAGATCGGCGGCGGTAGCCTGGCCATGATTGCCGGGCCATGTGCCGTGGAGAGCTACGAGGTCATGGACATCGTGGCCGGGTACGTGAAGGCCGGCGGTGCGAACATCCTGCGTGGTGGGGCGTTCAAGCCGCGCACCAGCCCCTACGCCTATCAGGGCATGGGCGAGGAGGGGCTGAAGATCCTGCGTGATATCGGCGACAAGTACGACATGCCCGTGGTCACGGAAGTGATGGACCCACGCCAAGTCGATCTGGTGGTGAAGTATGCCGACATGTTGCAACTGGGTGCCCGCAACATGCAGAACTTCGACCTGCTCAAAGAAGTGGGCAAGACCCGTACGCCGGTGCTGCTCAAGCGTGGCATGAGCGCCACGGTGAAGGACTTTTTGATGAGCGCGGAGTACGTGCTGAGCGAAGGCAACGACCAAGTCGTGCTGTGCGAGCGCGGTGTGCGCAGCTTCGAGGACAGTACCCGCAACATGCTGGACTTGTCCGCCGTGCCGAACGTGAAGGGCCAGAGTCACCTGCCGATTATTGTTGACCCGAGCCATGCGACGGGCCGACCGGATTTGATCCCCAGCATGTGCCGGGCCAGTGTGGCCGCCGGGGCCGACGGCGTTCACGTGGAAGTCCACAACTGCCCCGAGAAGGCCATGAGCGACGGCCCGCAGGCACTGCTTCCACACCAGTTCCTCGATTTGATGGGCGACCTGCGTCGGCTGGCCTCGGCATTGGATCGCAACTTCTGGAGCAGCAGCGAGCAGTAACGATGATCACGCCTTCGCCCCGGTCGCCGGGGAGAGGGTGGCCGAAGGCCGGGTGAGGGGAATTTTTGGGAGGGCGAACCTCCCGGTGAGCCGTGACTTCGGCTCGGCAGGAGCCTCGCCCTCCCAAAAAGACAACGCTCTCTCTCGCTGCGCTTCGTTCGCGGCTCGCAAGAAAAAAACTCTCACTTCCCCAACTGCAATGCCCATGCGGGCCAGCGGTACACCGGGTCGGAACCATCGACGGACAGGATCACACCGTTCTTCCCCGATGGCCCGCCGTCATAGCCAAGTTCATGCCAGATCACCAAGCGATGCTGGCCGACCGACACGTTCGGTATCTCGAACCGGCCTTCTGAATCCGTCACCGCGAAGTGCGGATGATCGAACACCCACAGGCTCGCCTTCATCCACGGATGCACATTGCAGGCGATCGACACGACTCCAGCCTCGGCCACCAGCGGGCCTTTTTCTTCGGACTTGGATGCTGGCAGTGTGCGGTTGTATTCCAACCCCGCGCCCATTACCTGCACATTGTGGGCGATGTTCGCAGAGTTCTTCACGAGCAATGAGTCACCGGCTCGGGCGGCAATCACTCGCGGTTCAAACTGGCACTCGGGTTGATCGAGTTCGTGCAGTGTCAACGGATTGTCAGTGAACTTTGGATGCACTCGCCGTGTGGTTCCCGGCTCCGGTAGCAGCCACACCACCACGTTCTTCACGCCGCGTGTCTTCGGGTCGATCAACAACTGATTCGACAACAACGGTGAGTCGTTGGGGCAGCAAGTAGCGCGATCTGTGGTTACATTCAGCACTCCTGGCATGGGGATCTCACGGTTCTTCGGCCAGACGATCTGTCCGCGAAACGTCACCCAGTCGTACTCCGTTGCTGTTGCCTTTTGAATATCTTGGAACGTTGGCTTGCCGACACTCGGCCAAGTGAACGTGAAAACCGGCACAGCGATCAACAGGAGTGCCAGTGCCACCGGCACCGGCCACGCCACACCAAGGGAAGCCAACGACAAGATCGCCACCGGCACCACCGCACCCGGTGTCACGGTGGCTACGGTTTGTGTGGTCAGTCCGTTGGGCAACGTCGCTGCGAAACCCACCCCTGCGAAGATGGCCCCGGCGAACAAGCTGGCGAAGAACGTGACCCCGCGGCGCGACATCCGTAGTCGAAGTGCATCCCGTGCCTTGACCAAGCGCCGACGCAGTTTGTGGATCGACCAACCCAGTTCCTTTGCCGCTTCGTCCTGTGTTTTGCCTTGCAAGTAACACGCAACGAGTGGTGCTCGCCAGCGTTCGCTCAATCGGCCAAGTTCTTCGTCCAGCACGCGGAGCAAGTCGTTCCATTCCGGGCTGCTGCGGTCGGCTTCGGGTGCAGAACCATCAACGGGTCGCTTAGCCGCAGCGAGGCGTTCGATCTGTTTGACGCGAAGTTCTTTGTTCAGTGCCTTTCGGCTGATCTTCACCGCCACGCCGTACAACCAGTTGGCCAAAGTGGTGCGATACGGTAGCGACTTCGCCCGCCGAGCCAGTACGAGGAACACGGCTTGAAAGGCTTCTTCTGCCAGAGAATGTTGCGCAATCGCCCGACGACACACGCCCCACACCAGCGGCCCGTGTTTGGTCACGAGATTGGTGAAGGCGGTATGGTCTCCATGGGCGAACTCACCCAACCAGCGTTCATCGTCCTCGACGGTTGCCATATGTTGAAGTGCCACGCTGGTCGTGAGAGTAGGCGCACAAACTCGGGAATTTTCTTTGGGGTGAGTGCTGACGTTGAGCCTGCACGCGTGAG
>JBBRME010000059.1:0-22155 GCA_038230995.1 Gemmatales bacterium | reverse complement strand
GGGAAGTATCGCTGAAGAAGAGCAAGTCGGACTTCAAACTGCCAAGCTCCGTGTCGAAGGAATCTGCATTGTTGGTTGCCGAAATGCTAGCCCCGAATTTGGCACACCGCATTTCCAGCTACGAGGAACTGATCCGCCGGATTGATTCCCTACCGATACTGACTGGCGCAACCCACAAGTTGCCGATTCTTCGAACTCGAACCTACAAGCATGTGCTGTGGATTGCTGCAGCATTGGTGATTGTTGTTGCTAGTTTGGTGCTGTTGTCGAGTGATCTGTTTGCTGGCAGTCCGCGCTTAGCGAATGGGCCGCCGCCGACCGTCGTTACTTCTGGCCGACGTGAAATGCTCTCGGATCGCGCTCGGCTGGCGAACTGGCAGATCGAAGGAAAAGTAACTTTTGAGCCAGACGATGACGGTGCCCAAGTGTTGACGACAACGGGATCCGTGAGATGGAATTATCAGCCATCTGAAGTGACCCGCATTTCCGTTGGCTTGGATTTGCACAAGGCGGACAGTGTTGACTTGCTGTTTGCAGATAACCTCGCCTTGCGAATCAATCGTAATCAAGGAGTTGTCATCGGGGTTGTCCGTGCGGATGAAACCTTCCAGCCACTGACCCTCTCCGCTTCGTTCCCTTCTCCGGAAGCTCGTGAAGGACTTGTGCCATATCTTTCCGTCGAGTTACAACATGTCGGTGATCGATGGGATGTTTGGTTCGACCACAAGCATTTAGGTGGTATTCGAGCTTCAGAATCGCTGGAGGGGATGGTCATGATCCGATCAAGTGGTCGAGCTGTCCGGGTCGAGCGAATTGAACTCGAGCCAGGTCAGCCGAAGAATTAGAGCGATCCTCAGTTTGATCGTTTGGTGGATCTGTTTGGGCGGTTCCCCGCGTGGAACACTTTTCGCGTTGATCAGGCCCCTCCCATAGCATTCAGCCACATCCCCAAGCTCACAGCCGGCCCGGCTACGCAAGGCGTCCCTTCCTCGGACGTGCTCAAGACTCGATTCCTTTCGGTGCGATCAGGAGTTGGATCTGGTGAATGATATCTCCAATGGAAGGCCGGTCGGCTGGGTCGTTACTTCGGTGGGCGTAGAGGAGTTGTCGGCTAGCGGAAAGGATGAAGTCACCGCCGAGTTGGAGCAGGTCTTCTCCCGATTCCCAACCACTTGGTCGCCAACCGGTGAAGATGAGCCGAAGGTAACGCAAGAGCACGCTCCAGCGGAAGAACATCGACCAACGCCCGCGATCCAGACCGAAGTACCGGTATGCAACCCGGGCTGGATCACACACGGTAGGTAATGGTAGCGAAGCGGCGGATAAGGCCTCCGGCTTTGACTGAGTAATGACAACCACAGTCACACCAGCCTGACGAATCTCTGGTAGGCGTTCCTGCACCTGCACGAGGTGCGCTAAGCAAGCGATTCACCGCAGATGGCGGAGAAAGATGAGCAGAAGTGGGCCAGAGTAATCAGAAAGGAGAACCGCGCTACCGTCAGGGCGGAAGAACGAGAGGTCGGCAATGGTGTCGCCAACACGTGGGCCGGGCATCGCATCTCCAGTTGATTTGCTAAGTTTCACGACGGCTGCGATCGGTGTACCAGTACATGAAACCTCGCCCAAACGCTTTCGATTTGACAACCTCTACCACAAAGCTACGATGTGCTAAGTGAACACAACGATGCTACTTACGGCGCTCATTCGAATTCTTGGCCTTCGCCAAGAGTGTACCAAAGTCCGCGCCGGGTAGCGATCACCAACGCTGACCCTAAACTAACGGCCCCGGGACTTTGGAAGTTCCGGGGCCGCGTTCGTTGATGGAGCCTGAAATGACCGTGCTGAGCGATCCGAATCGAGTTCTGGTATTTGACACCACGCTGCGCGACGGCGAGCAAAGCCCCGGCTGCAGCATGAACCTTGCCGAGAAACTGGAGATGGCCCACGCGCTCAAGGCGCTGGGTGTCGACGTCATCGAAGCAGGCTTTCCGATTGCCTCGCCCGGCGACTTTGAAAGCGTCTGCGAGATCGCCAAGCAAGTCCACGGCCCCATCATCGCGGGCTTGGCCCGGTGCAACCCAGCCGACATCGATCGTGCAGCCGCGGCCGTGAAGTTCTCTCCTCGGCCTCGGGTTCATGTGTTCCTGGCCACCAGTGCCATCCACCGTGAGTTCAAACTGAAGATGGGTCGGGAAGAGATTCTTCGCAGGGCGGTGGAAGGCGTGAAGCGGGCACGCGACCTCGTGGAAGATGTGGAGTTCAGCCCGGAAGATGCGAGCCGCACGGAACTGGACTTTCTCTCGGAAGTGGTCGAGAAGGCCATCGAGGCAGGCGCAACCACGTTGAACATCCCCGATACCGTCGGCTATGCGGTGCCGGAGCACTATGCAGCAATCATCCGGCATTTGAAGAATACCGTACGCGGCATCGACAAGTGCATCCTGAGCGTGCATTGTCACGACGACCTCGGCATGGCCGTGGCCAACAGCCTGGCGGCACTCAGGGAAGGTGCCCGACAAGTGGAATGCACCATCAACGGCATCGGCGAGCGGGCCGGCAACACAGCACTCGAAGAAATCGTCATGGCGATGCGGACTCGCTTCGACCACTACGGCCTGACCACCGGCATCAATACGCAGCAGCTCATGCCGATCAGCAAGAAGCTCACATCGCTGACGGGGATGCAGGTTCAGCGGAACAAGGCCATCGTCGGGCGGAATGCCTTTGCACACGAAGCAGGCATCCATCAGGACGGCATGTTGAAGAACGCCAACACCTACGAAATCATGCGACCCGAAGATATCGGACTGTTGAAGACTGAACTCGTGCTGGGTAAGCACAGCGGGCGTGCGGCCCTTCGGGATCGTGCCACGCACCTCGGCTACACGCTGAACGACGACCAACTGAACAAGGTGTTCGATAACTTCAAGCGACTGGCCGATGCGAAGAAGGAAGTGTTCGATGCGGACATCGAATCGCTGATCGAAGCCCAGTTGCAAGCGGCCAACGAAACCGCGAACACTTGGACACTGGTCGGCTTCACCAGCACAGCAGGTACAGGTTCGCAAACCTCCGCTGCCGTGAGCCTGAAGCACCGCGATGATCCTGCAGGCAAAGTTCGCCGCGATGCGGCCCACGGCAATGGCCCAATCGATGCGTTGTTCAAAGCTATGAGCCGGGTGACTGGCGTGGAAGTGAAAGTCATCGACTACCGAGTTCGTGCTATCACACAGGACATCGACGCACTGGGCGAAGCCCACGTGGAAGTGGAGCAGGGCGGGTACAAGCTGAGTGCCCGGGCGGTGAGTCAGGACGTGATTGAAGCCAGTGCCCTGGCCTACTTGGAAGTCATCAACCGGTTGGTGCAACGCAGCGAACGAACCCGACTGAAGCCGACGGATCACGTGCCGATGGTGTAGCAAAACCACTCAGGCCAAATAAACCGTCAAGCTTCCGGAAGAATCGGCATCGCCAGCCCAGCTTGCGCATCCTAGCATTTGGGCATGCGGATCCTCGTCGTCTCAGACATCCACGCCAACCGTGCGGCACTCGATGCCTTGCAGGAGTCCTTCGATGCCTGCCTGTGTCTCGGCGACATTGTGGAGTATGGCCCCGATCCAGAGTATTGCATTGATTGGGTCCGCACCAACGCCACCAAAACGGTACGCGGCAATCATGATCACGGCTGTGTTCAGAATGTTGAAGTGCCGGGCAATGGTGGATTTCGGTACCTCACCAAGGTCACTCGGCAGATCACATCACCTAAGTTGAGTGCCTCGCATCGACGGTACTTGGCAACACTACCGACGACTTCAGTTTTTGTACTGGATGGATTGCGTTTTCTTCTCGTCCACGCGTCTCCACGTGATCCACTTGAAGAGTACGTGCCACTCGACCCGGCATTATGGGAGGCACGCATTAAAGGTTTGAAAGTTGATGTTGTCTGTGTAGGGCACACTCATCAGCAGTTCGTGTTACCCATCGGGAATGTGCGAGTGTTGAACCCCGGCAGCGTTGGCCTTCCACGTGACGGCGACCCGCGTGCCCGGTATGCGATCATCGAGAACGGCAACGTCGAACTCAAGCAAGTGACCTACGACATCGAGCGGACGGTTGCTGCGGTCATGGATCAGCCGCTTGAAGAAGACGCCAAAACGCAACTTGCCGAGGTGTATCGCCTCGGCAAGTACCAATACACCAACGGCAAGAGTTGAGCTGACTTTTGCCAATGCAGTAAAGCATTGTGTTGGAACGCAGCAACAGCCTGCTTCCTGAGATGGCTGGTGAGGCGTAACGCTGTTCAAGTGGCAGACACTGAACAACCCCACGCCCGGCCATCGTGCCGGGTTACTTCTATCGGATCCACCATGTCGAAAGTATCAATGGGCCAGCCGCACAAGACCAGGCTGCCCACCGCCTGACTCGTTGGGCAAGCAAGTCAAGTGCCACGCCAAGCTGACGCCAACGCAGCTGACTCAGTTACGGTTGCGTAACGGCACGGTCAACGAGTGCATTCAGCAAGCAGGTGCGATTGTCCTTGCGGCTCAGCCAACAACCAAGGCGACATCATGACCGACGACGACGACGAATATCGTGCCCTACTTCGTGCTGTGCTGGAACAACCGGAGGATGACACTGCCCGTCTGATCCTCGCGGACTGGTTAGAAGAAACGTGCGAAATGTCGAATGTGATACGGGCGAAATTCATCCGGCTGTCTATTGAGACGTACCGACATGACGTAAGCGGTCTGCAGAACGACGATGGCCATTTGATGAATATGCTCGAACGATGTGGACTTATCTGGACACATGGCGAAGACTGGTTTGGCGAGCGGCTGTTCCATCAATGTCGCATAAAGAAAGGTCCAGATGGGGGAGTACCTAATGCTGGTAAGGCTCGACGAGGTTTCGTCGACCGCATCGAATGCACGTTGGCGGAGTTTATGGGCTTCGGGAAGTGTCGGAGCTGTGATGGCGATGGCCGCACCGTTGACGATACCGCTGGGCGATGGTCAAAATGCCAGCCTTGCAAAGGCACCGGTGTCAGCCCCGGTCTCGTGGACACGATATTTGCAGAACAGCCGGTCACGGATGTGTTGCTGACGGATCGTGAGCCGTACGAAATGTTATCGTCATTGAGAACTGAATACGTGTGGATCAGAGGATACGGTAGCGCAGTGCTACCAGATCTCATTCATATGTATCTTCGCGTTAACCCGGACACGCCTAGTTGGATAAGCTACCCCACCCGCCAAGATGCCCTCGCCGCGCTGTCCGCAGCTTGCGTCGCTCTAGGCCGTACCAGTGCCGGGCTGGGTGTGCTCGCAAAAGCGAAAGTGCCGTAGCTCTCACTCGTCTATTTCCGTGATCCCCACGAATTAAGCCTGATTCTTCCAATTCCTTCCAGCCCTTTCCAAGTGGGCCGGAACACTGAAATACCCATGAATCCAATGGGAGTCGTGGCGTTTTCGGCTCTAGAGTTGCTTCATGTGGCAGTTCTTATACTTCTTGCCGCTGCCGCAGGGGCATGGTTCGTTCCGCCCGACCTTGGCCGAGTTGTTGTTACGGATCGGCTCGGACTTCTTTGGCTCGCTGCTGGCTGTGGAGTTCGTCGTCATTTGTTGTGCGTCCTGCTGGGCTTGCAGGGTGGCAGCACGAGCTTGCGTGGCGCTGATCGCCTGGGCTTGCACCGATTGTGCACCGGCCCACATGGCTTGTTCCACGGTGTCGTCGCCCACATCTTCCATGCGGAACACGCTCTCTGTCACGCGTTCTTGAATGCCAACCCACATGGTTTCAAAAAGCTTCATCCCCTCTCGCTTGTAGGCGATCTTCGGGTCTTCCTGTCCGTAGCCGCGAAGGCCGACAGCACTTCGCAGGTGATCCATCTGTAAGAGGTGTGCTTTCCAAGCACTATCGAGTTGCTCAATCAGCAGGTTGCGTTCGGTCTGGTGCATCTCGGGGCGATACTTGGCATCGAAGGCGTTGAGTGTGGTCTGCAGAGCTTCATCGGGTGTTTGACCCAGGAGCTTCTCTTCTTCGAGCGTCACGTTCAACGATTCTTTGCACCAGTCGACCAGTTCCTTGGCATCGTCCAACTCAACGACTTTCGAGCCGAGAAAGATCTCTTTGCACTTTGCCATCAGCTCGGCAATGTTGGTCTCGGGCATCAAGCTCTCGCTGGCTTTGATGAGCAGTTCCCTTACTTGCGCTTTCGGTTCCGTTCGAAGTACTTCTTCGCTCAGTTCCACTTTGTCGTTGGCGAAGCGTTGGTTGGCCCAGGCGAAGAGATTGTCGCGATCCGGTCTGCGATCTGGCCGGCTCTTTTCGGGTAGATACATTGCCAACCCAACCATGACTGGGAAGTCGATGTCTTTGTTCCGATATGACTCGATCACTTTCTTTTCGAGGACGTTCAGCAGTTGTTCAGGTTCCAAACCATCCACTTCTTCAAGGGTTGCCTTCAACCCGAACTTCTGTCGGCCCCAGTCGAGCAGCGATTCGCTTGCGTAGTCCTTACCGAGGAAACGCCGACCACCATCGAGGTTTGTTGCAAGCAAGGCTTTCTCAGCTTCGAAAATCAAAGCATCTTGAAGGTTCTCACGACCGACTTTCTTCAAGCTCTGTGGATCGGTTTGCAGACCAAAGCGCACGTTGACGCTTCTGCACATCTCCTGCCACTTCCAGTCCTTCGGGTCTTCAGAGACGTTCAGGTTCTCTTCAATCGATTCTTGAATAAACGTGTGGCTGGCGTTGATGGCTTTTTCTTTCGCAACGTTGATTGCTTCATCAGCATTGCAGCCACGGAAATCGTTCGCCTTCACCTCTGTGTTGAGTTCGTTGCCAACATAGATCGCAAAGCTTGCAGCACCGTAGTCAATCGCTGTGTATCGAACAACGGCTTCTTGCAACCGACCGCGAATCATGTCGATCAACACAAATCGTGGGTTCTGCCCTTCGAGGATCGCTTGACGCTGACCGTAGATGCGCTTGCGTTGGGTGTCCATCACTTCGTCGTAGTCGAGCAGGTTCTTGCGTTGCTCGAAGTGGTATTCTTCCACGCGGCGCTGGGCGTTTTCGATCTGCTTGGTGAGCATCCCGGATTCGAGAGCTTCGCCGTCCTTCATGCCGATGAGCGGGCTGTTCATCAATCGAAGAAGTCGCTCGCCACCGAAGATTCGCATCAGTTGATCTTCGAGGGCCACGAAGAACCGACTACTTCCAGGGTCGCCTTGGCGACCGGCACGACCACGCAATTGATTGTCGACCCGTCTGCTCTCGTGCCGTTCGGTACCGATGATGTGTAGGCCACCCATCTCGGCGATTTCTCGCCCCTGGGCCTTCATCGTCTCTTTGGTTTCGATCTCTTCGACCGTCTTTGTCCAGATGTCGTTCGGTATTTCCAACCGCGTTGGGTACAGCGCGCGACCATCAACATCTTTCAATTGTTTCAGGCGTGCCCAAGCCATGGTCTCCGGGTTTCCGCCGAGGATGATGTCGGTACCGCGACCAGCCATGTTGGTGCTGATGGTGACGGCGAGTTTCCGCCCGGCTTGGGCGACGATCTCTGCTTCACGCGCCACGTTCTCCGGCTTGGCGTTGAGCAGTTCGTGCTTCACTCCGCGTTTCTTGAGCATGCCAGAGAGCATCTCGCTCTTGGCCACATCCGTAGTGCCGATAAGCATCGGTCGGCCCGACTGGTTCACCGTCACGATTTCTTCCACCACGGCATCCCACTTGTCGCGCTCGCTCTTGTACACCAGATCGGGTGCGTTGATCCGCTTCAGCGGGCGGTTCGTGGGGATGGCCACCACATCGAGCTTGTAGATCTTCCAGAACTCGTTGGCTTCGGTCATGGCGGTGCCGGTCATGCCGCCGAGTTTCTTGTAGAGCTTGAAGAAGTTTTGCAGGGTGACGGTAGCAAGTGTCTGCGTTTCTTGCTTGATCTGCACGCCTTGCTTACGGTGCTTGGACTCGATGGATTGATGCAGGCCATCACTCCACTGCCGGCCAATCATTGCCCGGCCAGTGCCTTCATCGATAATGATGATGCCGAGCTGGTTGTTCTCGCGCGGATCAGGCGCAATCATGTAGTGCCGATCCAGGTGGAACATGTGATGGGCACGCAACGCATTATCAATGAGGTGCGGCCACTCCATGTTCCCGGCCGTGTAAAAGCTCTCGACTTCGGCCATCTTCTCGGCTTCACGCACACCCAGATCTGTGAGGTGGATGCTGCGTTCTTTTTCCTTGATCTCGAAGTAGACACCCTTCGGTGGTGGGTTCTGCGGATCGACCTGCGTTGGGTCGAGTGGCATCATCACCGGCAGGCCGTCGCCCTCTGTGCCTTGGAAGAGCAGGTCGGTGCGGGTCTTTTTCAGTTCAGCCCGGCCATTGCGTTCGAGTTCCGTGAGCTTGCGGGCGATCTCATCGGAACGCTCGTAGTTGCGGATGTCGGTATAGGCGGGGCCTGAGATGATGAGCGGGGTACGCGCTTCGTCGATGAGAATATTGTCGACTTCATCGATGATGGCAAAGAAGAGCGGGGTGCGTTGAACTTGCTTATAGTACGGGTGTGCGGAGGCATCGTGCTTGTACAACTTCATGTTGTCGCGAAGGTAATCGAAGCCGAACTCGCTTGATGTGCCGTAGGTGATGTCGCATTCGTAGGCATGGCGTTTCGCTTCGTTGTCCTGATCCGATTGAATGAAGGCCGCGCTGACGCCGAGGGCGTTGTAGATCGGCAGCATCCATTCGCAGTCGCGCCGGGCGAGGTAATCGTTCACGGTGATGACGTGAACACCCTCACCGGCAATGGCATTGAGGTACGCAGGCAGCGTGGCCACCAGCGTTTTGCCTTCACCAGTCACCATCTCAGCGATGTTGCCTTTGTGCAGGATCGCCCCACCGACAATTTGCGTGTCGTAGTGCCGCATCCCCTTGGTACGGTGGGCCGCTTCCCGGCAGGCCGCAAAAGTCTCGGGCAACAGGGCGTCCAGCGTCTCGCCCTTCTTGAATCGCTCGCGGTAAGTTGTGGACAAGCCTTTTAACTCGTCATCGCTCAGCGCCTTCATGCTGGCTTCGAGCTTGTTGACCTTTTCAAGGATCGACCCAGGAATGATGGTGTGGTTGACGGCACCCTTCGGGCGGTGGTACCCGGTGAGCTTAACAGTTCGATCATTGGCTGTACCGAAAAGCCGAGTGACGAAATTCAGGCTGTTCTCGACCATCCCGTTGAAGGCATCGCCGACTTTGTCCAGAAGGCCGGTTTTCATGTTGGCCGGGTCGGCCGTCGCGGTCGCCATATGCAGAAGCCTCGTTGCAGTTTGTAAAACCGATACCTTGGATGATCGTCAATCTAAGGGCAGCGAAAAGCAGGGTCAATGTCAAGGGTGACGATCAGTGACGCAATCACAAGCAGAAGAACTGTTAGTATTGGACGAACGAGAGGCGAAAACTCGCACAAAACTGCGGTGTTAAAACAGGAAGAGCAGGCCAATGGCCTGCTCTTCCTCGTTAGATCTCACCAGCTTACTTGCCTTCTGGCGGTGGTGGGATTGGTGGTGGCTTCGGCATATCCCCTTGTGGCTTACCGGTCGGCTTCATCGTGTCGGTCGGTGCAACTGGGTCTTTGTCACCGCAGCCAATAGCGCTGAGCGTTGCAGCGCTTAAGATCAAGGCAAAGAGGCACTTTCGCATGTGCAGATCCATGGTGTGAAAGGAATAGAGTTCAAACACGAAAACCGTCGGGGGATCGACAAGATCACCCGACGGCTAGTTTGCTGTTAAATCAACTTACTGGCCGAGAGCACCAAAGTTGATGACTTCACCGTCTTGTGCACCACCGAGACGGTTCCACTCGTACCAGTCCGAGCTGAAGAACGTTGTGCCAACACCCTTACGGATGGAACCGATCGAACCATCACCGCGACCCACTTGGACAACGCCAGTGTGGAAGCTACCTTGTGTGTACCATACGGCTTGGTTTGGCAGACCCCAAGCGTGCACGGCGATACCGCCACCCATCCAGCTCACTGCGAAGTCGCGAGTTGGCTGACCACCGAAGAGCGATTCGACAAAGAAAGCCGTTTGCGAAGTACCGTCCGTGATACCAATCAAAGTACCCTTGGAACGATTCGAGAAGATACCGTTGTACTTGTTGTAGAAAGCACTGTTCGTGGCTGGCCCGATGCAACCTGCGCTGGAAACATAGTTCGTTTTGCCGAACGTGTTGCCAGTTGGGTTCGGGTAGTAACCGCCGGTGAAGGTCAGGTTTTGTGCGTAAGTTGCGATGAACACACCGTTGACGCTGTTGTCACGGGTCGCATCAGATGGGCACTCGAACGTTTTCACGCGGGTGCGTGCAACGTTGAAGTTGATCGTATTGTTCCACCAACCACTTGGAGTGAAAACCGTAGGATCGTTTTCCACGCCGAGCAGACCTTGCGTTTGACCCTGTGGGTTCGATTGGGTCGACATCAAACGATAAAGGTTTTCTTGCTCGATGTATGGCAGCAAGAAGGTGTGAATCGAGTTGTGCGGAGCGCTGAAACTAAAGGCAGTGCCCTTCGGAGTACCAACAGCACCTGGTGGCAGGAAGCCGTACACGCCTTCGTAGTTGTGGCATGCGAGTGAGATTTGCTTCAGGTTGTTGCTACACTGCATGCGGGCGGCGGCTTCACGCACCTTTTGCACGGCTGGGAGCAGCAGGCCGATGAGGATGGCGATGATCGCGATCACCACCAGGAGTTCGATCAGCGTAAATGCTGAACGTGAGCGGAAACGTGACATCATTGAAGAGCCCTCTTGGTACTGTGTTGCCTGGAGACAAGGTATGTATGAGCACCAGTGACACAGCAAAGTTGTGATGCGGAAGACTATTCCACACCGTGGTCGATGCAAGGGAAGTAACGAGCCGTTACATCGATGTGCACCGAGTCTAGCTATAGCTACACCAAACTGCTAACACTTTTTGCAGGTTTTTATCATCGAACTTTCACGATGATGCAAAGTGTTGCTTTGCAAGACGTTGCGTCAGCAAGAAAAATTAAGTTTCGCGTGCAATCCACGAGATTCGAGTTGACAGACATTTCTTGCCTGCATGATTTTCAAGCGGAGCCCTGCTTACTAGCGCGGCAATCCTCCCGCATTTTGAGCCACACCTTGGACATGCAGCGTGACGTGATACCTACTGGAGACACAAAAAAACCACTGCAAGAGCTAGCTCCTGCAATGGTTCTTCGTCATCAAAGCATTGTGCTACTAATCGTCAAGCCGTGGTGCAGCTCCGCCAGCCTTTTTGCCTTCACCGTGCGGCCGTGCTTTTCCACCAGAGCCAGGATCACTTTTCGCATCGCTGGATGGGTTGTGTGGTTTTGTCTCGCCGTCGCCAGCGCCACCACAACCAACCATCAGTGCTGAACCACTGATGAAGCCCACGAGGAGCAGTGCCAATCGGAAGATTTTCATCTGTTTACCTTTGTTGTTGAGTTCTTAGAGTCCGTTCGCATCGGTCACGACACCGTCAGCAACGCCACCGAGTGCTTGCAGTAACCACCAGTCGGCGCTACCGCCGGCGCCCGACGTTGCTGCACCTTGCAGTGTTGAACCTTGGCGAAGACCACGAACCGAGCCATCTCCCATGGAGAATTGGACAATGCCGGTGTGGTAGCTGCTGAATTGACGCCATTCAGAATCCACACCTTGGCCCAAGCCCCGACGGGTGTAGAGAGCACCAACGCCGACCCAGCTCAGGTCGTATTCATCTTGTGCCGTGTCCGTTGAAGCTGCACCGTTCGAGAAGAACTTCGAGCTGGTGGTTTTGGTACCAGCGACTTCGCCAAACAACAGCGTGTTGCTTGAACCGTCGGTGATGCCGACGATGGTGATCTTCGTGCGATTGCCCAAAGCACCTGCGTACTTGTCCCAAACAGGCGAGCCGCTTTGGCCAGCGGCACCTGCAACGCCGGTGTAGTTCGTCGTGCCCATGTGGCCGTAACCGTCGCCGCCGCCGGTGTAGTCTTCATACCACCAAGAAATCGAAACGTTGTTCGCAGCGCTGGTGAAGCATTGCGTACCAATCACCGTGTTTTTACCCTGACGTGATGGGAACGATGGGCAAATGAAGGTTTTCACACGCTTCGTGGCCGACAGGTAAACGAGTGGCGGATACGGGCTACCGGACGTGGTGCCGTAAAACCAAGGCAGGGTCGATGGATCGGAAGACCTGGATCGATCCAGGTTTTCGTCCCACACTTAACTCGCAGACGTTCTGAGCGTGTTGTACAGGTTGTCTTGCTCGATGTACGGCAGGAGCAGGCTCAAACAGCCAATGTTCTGATCATTTCCCGCGCCGGTATTCGCGGCTTGTGGCATACGGCCAAGCCAACCCGGAGGCAACGTCATGCGCGCGCTCTCGTAGTTGTGGCATGCCAGTGCAACTTGCTTCAGGTTGTTGCTGCAGGTCATGCGAGCGGCGGCTTCACGCACCTTTTGCACGGCTGGGAGCAGCAGGCCGATGAGGATAGCGATGATCGCAATCACCACCAGGAGTTCGATCAGCGTAAACGCTGAACGCGAACGCAGACGAGTAACCATCACAAAACCTCAAAGTTGTGTCACTGCGTTGGTGAAAAAGATAGATCGATCACCAAGACAGTTCGGGAAAATACCGGATGTGCAGGGCGAACTTGGTGGAACCTCCCGTAAGTTCCACCGTCACCTAACATCTACAATAATAACTGCGATACTTCAGACTTGACCATACGAAAACGATGAAATCCCTCTCATGCGCAAGCATCAGGAGCATCAGGCTAGATTCCAACAGCGTTCGTTAACACGCCTAGATTACCGATCTGGATCGACACAACATCGCCAACAGCCAGGCAAAACGCATCGGGCGGTACGATCCCCGTGCCGGTCATCAGGAACGCACCGTTCGGGAACGAGTTTTCACGGAACAGCCACTCGGCTAGGCTCGGTAGTGTTCGTGTGATTTGATCGACGTTGGTGGCACCCTCAAAGGCTAACTTCCCACCGCGTTCGATGGTGAGCTTGATCTCCATCTTCAGGATGTTCGGTGCCGCTTGTGCCAATGTGACCACCGGTCCCAAGGCACACGAACCGTGGTAGATCTTCGCCTGTGGCAGGTAAAGCGGGTTTTCGCCTTCGATGTCGCGGCTGCTCACGTCGTTACCGATGGTGTAGCCGACGATGGTGCCGGAGGGGGCAATCGCGAGCGTCAGCTCCGGTTCCGGTACACTCCACGTTGCATCTTTTCGCACGCGGATTGGGTCGCTGGGATGGCTCACCCGGCTCGGTGTGGCCTTCAGAAACAATTCGGGACGTTCGGCGTTGTAGACTTTGTCGTAGAACTGGGCGGCCCCGGCGGACTCCTCTTCGCGGGCCACTTTGCTACGTTTGTACGTGACGCCAGCAGCCCAGACTTCTTGCTCATCGATAGGGGCCAGCAGTTTTACACTCTTCAGGCTACGCCGGGCGTTTGGCAGTAGAAGTTCGTCGATCAGCGGCAGTGGATCGTGGGTAAACAGCACATCGGCCAATGTGCCGATGCCGGGGATGAGCGTCATGTCGAGTGGGACAAAGCTGTCGCCATCGACCCGAACCACACCGATACTGCCGTTGCCGTATCGCACTTTACCGAGTTGCATTTTGTAGATTCCTGAGAGTAGATGCGAAGTGTATCGAGGGTGATCGCCGAAAGCGAGTTGATGCACTCGAAGTCTTGCGGTTTGAGTATAGAATCACGCATGACACACGAGGGGATGTGATGCGTGTTGAACAGCTAAAACTGATGCTGCGAAAGCAGCCCTTCGAGCCTTTTACGATCCATCTACCGGAAGGACGTACTGTGAAAGTGTGGCATCATGACTTTGCGATGCTTTCGCCAGATGGCCGCACTCTGGTGGTGTTTGACAAAGATGGAATCGGCGATTGGATTGATGTGATGTTGATTGCCAGCATTCGCATGGATCAGCCGGACAAGTCCACGGATTCTGCACTCCAACAAGCTTTTGCCAACTGACCCTCATCACAAGCACACGACATGAACAACACGCAATCGACCGAACTGCTTTTCGAGATGTCGCGTCCGGGTCGCCGGTGCCACCGGCTGCCCAAGTCGGACGTGCCAACCCAACCGGTGAACAGGCTGCTGCCGCAGCGTCACCTGGCTGATGCACCGCCGCCGTTGCCCGAGGTCGGCGAGATCGACCTGATCCGCCACTTCACGAATCTGTCGACTCGCAACATGAGTATCGACACCAACTTCTACCCGCTGGGTAGTTGCACGATGAAGTACAACCCGAAGCGGCACGAACGGATCGCCGGGTTCCCCGGCTTCGCCAACCTGCACCCACTGCAAGACGACGACACGATCCAGGGGATGTTGGAACTGCTATACGGCATGCAGGAGTACCTCAAGGAAATCTCCGGCCTTCCCGCCATCAGCCTGCAACCCGCTGCCGGTGCCCAGGGCGAACTGACGGCCCTGTTTGTGGCGGCGAAGTACTTCAAGGAAAACGGTCAGGCCCATCGTCGCAAGGTGCTGGTGCCCGATAGTGCCCACGGCACAAACCCGGCCAGTGCGGCGCTCGCAGGCTTCGATACCGTCACCATCAAGAGCAAGCCGAACGGGTTGGTGGACTTCGAGGATTTGAAGTCGAAGGTTGGCCCGGACACCGCCGTGTTCATGATTACCAATCCGAACACGCTGGGCCTGTTCGAGACGCAGATCAAGGAGATTACCGACCTGCTGCACAGCGTCGGGGCACTGGTGTATCTCGACGGCGCGAACATGAATGCCATCCTCGGCATCACCCGGCCCGGCGACTTCGGGGCCGACATGCAGCACTACAACGTGCACAAAACCTTCACCGGCCCGCACGGCGGCGGTGGCCCAGGCTCCGGCCCGATCACCGTGCGAGATTTCCTCGCCCCGTATCTGCCATCGCCCATCGTTCGCAAGAACGGTGACCGCTACTACCTCGATCATGACATGCCACTGAGTATCGGTCGTGTGCGTTCCTTCTTCGGCACCATCGGCATCCTGTTCCGTGGTTATTGCTACATCCGCACGCTGGGGCCAGACGGCTTGAAGGATGTGAGCGAGCAAGCCGTTTTGAATGCCAACTACCTGCGGGCACTTGTGGCCGAGGGGTTCGAGGTGCCGCACCCCGGTCCGTGCATGCACGAGTTTGTGGCCTCGGCTCGCAGCTTGGTGCGTGAGAAGAAAATCCGAGCCATGGACATTGCCAAGCGATTGCTCGACTACGGCTATCACTCACCGACGGTGTACTTCCCGCTCGTCGTGCCCGAGGCCCTGATGATGGAGCCGACCGAAACCGAGAGCAAAGAAACACTCGACAAGTACGCTGAAGTGCTGTTGAAGATCAAGGACGAAGACCCGGAGATGGTACGCCTGGCCCCGCACACGCACATCATCAGCCGAGCCGACGAAGTGAAGGCTGCTAAGGACCCTGTGCTGCGGTGGAAAGCGTAGGTTGGCGATGCGTCTGTTCACGCTCTAGGCTATGAGGACTAACGTCCGCACCACATTCTGGCTGCATTGCAGCTCAGGATGTGGTCGCGGTTAAGTCGGGCTTGCCTGAATGAGTCGTTTTTGGGCATGATTCATCATGCGAACGACGCTGACAAACTTGCAGGGACTACGTGGTTGGGCGTGTGTGGTGGTGTTTTTCACGCACCTCGCCAACTGGGAGAGCGTGTTCGGCATCTCGCGCCCGCTGCTCTGGTGGTTGCCGTACTTCGGCTTGTGTTCCGTGGATGTCTTTTTCGTCTTGTCCGGCTTCGTGATTGCTCACACACAATACAACCTGCGGGGTCAACCGAAGCGATTAGGCGAGTTTGCCTTCCGCCGAGGTTGGCGAGTTTATCCACCGTACTGGCTCATGCTGGGTGCCGGCTTGCTGTTAATCGTGTGTCGCAACGGGTGGCCGACGGCGACACCCGGCCAGTGGCTCGGCTGGCTGACGCTGCTTCCCACAACCACATCACACAACATCTTGCCCCCGGCCTGGACGCTGATGTACGAACTGGCGTTCTACGTCATCTTCGCGGCATTGGTGTTGCTGCCCACGCGACTGGGCACGGCTGTCCTTTGGCTGTGGGCAGGGGCCGTGGCCTGGGCCACGTTTACCAAGCAGGCAGAGGTTTTCGGTGACTGGAGCCTGGCGTTCCTCAGCCCGCATGCGTGGGAACTGATGCTTGGTTGTGTTGTGGCCTGGTGGGTGCGGTCGTTCCGCTTACCGCGTGGCGGTTGGTGTTTACTGGCCGGTGTGTTGTGGGCCTTGGGTTGGTGGCTCTACTTCGGGTGCTATCGCGCCCCACATGGATTGGGCAATTCACCATCACAGCGGGTGCTGACTTACGGGCCGACGGCGGCAATGTTTGTGCTGGGCTTTGTTTCGTTGGAACAACGTGGGGTCACGCCCTTCCCTACTTGGCTCAAGGAAATCGGTGAAGGGTCGTTTTCGATCTATCTGCTGCATGCACCGATTTGCACAACCATTTTTGACCTGACGTTGCGCTGGTGGCCACATGACAACCTCCGCCATGCCGCATGGTTGCTGACGATGACGACAGCAGGCCTTGGTGGGGGTTATCTGTTTCACCGCTGGATTGAACGACCGGTTGTGAAGTTTGGTCAAGGGAAGAAACCGAAGTTGCAACCGCCTGCCATCGTGATGGAAGCGGTAGTTCAAGCAGATTGTCGGACTGACAACACAGACTCGGCTGGCGTAGCCGGGAGCGTGAGTACGAATCGCGTTGGGCCATCGGCTCCACGTTCGTAGTGCAGCGTTCCGCCATTCTGCCGAGCCAGTTGCCAGGCGATGGGCAAACCTAACCCACGTCCGCGCCCAGCTTCACGACCAGAATAAAACGGATCGAACAAATGCTGCGTGGTGCGTGGGGTCGGGGCTTCGCCACTGTCTTCAACAATGATTTTGCTCGTCTTTTCTTCAGCTTCAATTCGTACGCGAACCCAGCCTTCATCGCCTGCCGCAGCGATTGCGTTCTTCACCAAGTGGCTCACGATGGAACGTACTTGTCCAGCGTCGGCCCACAGCCGGCCAGCTTGTCCGGTGCGTGGAAGTTCGAGTGATACGTTCCGTTCTGTCGCTTCCGGCTCACAATCACGTGCCACGGCGTTGACCCACGACGACACAGACAACAACGCTGGGATCGGCTTCGGTGGCCGAGCGAACTGGCGGGTGCCGTTGAGGAGTTCGTGGATACGTTTTGTCTGGCGGAGAACTGTTTCGTAATGATCCAATCGCTCTTCGTCGTCTTCATGTGACATCAGCAACTGCACGTTCGTGGCGATGACGGCGAGCGGGTTGTTGATCTCGTGGCTGGCCCCGGCGGCGAACTCGGCCATCGCGGACAGCTTCGCTTCGAGGAGTTTTTCATCGAAGCGAGATTGATGTTCTTCCAAACTCGTGGACAGTTCCTCGACTCGGCGTTCAAGTTCCGCGACGACGGAAGCGGCTGAGCGGCCACGGGCCTTGGCCGCCAGGCGGAGCAATCGCGACATCAATACGGTGTCGTGAGGCTTCACCGGAAGTTGCACGGTGGATGCTAGGACCGGAACAAACTCGGCGCGGGCTTCCGCGATCACGTTCAACACACCCGCATGGCCACCCAACCGAACTGCATCATTCCTGCTGAGCTTCGGGAAGCCAACGGCCACGCTCACCCAGGATGCCAGTTGCCAGCGTGTGAGTAACTTGCGGGCGCTGATTTCATCGCCCAAAAAATGCCCGGCGAGCAACCCCACGGCATACGCAGCATCAGTGGTACAACCGCCGATGTGTCTGGCGATGTCCTGCGCAAGTTCCGCAAACGGTACGGCGTGCGTGGAGCGTACAAGAGGCGTGGAGTCGTTTTCAAGAAGTGCAGCGGCGTAGTCGAACAGCACAGGCTGCTGGCACAACGCCTCGTTCCAAATCAACGCGTCGGGCTGCGGAGTCGGTCGGCTGAACCGCAGCACATGGAGCAGAAGCCCCGGATCAGATTGTAAAACTTGCAACGACGGAACATCGTCCGTCCATGTGACAAGCGTAGACGACGCTGGGCAAAGCCACCGTGCGGTTGGAGTCGTCTGTACGGCCACCTGAGTCACCGAAGACCCCTTCCCAAGCAGAATCTGGCCGACAAAATACCACCGCGTGCCAGTAACAACTACAACGGCGCGCGGCGGGGGCAAACTCCACTCAGATTCCCGAAATTACGCCACCATCGCGGATTCCATGTCGAGCAACTTGCACATCTTGTCCATGAGCACTTCGATATCGAATGGCTTGCGTTCGAAATCGTCGGCTCCGGCCAGACGCAGTTCCTGAATCTTGTCCTCTTCCACCATGCCGCTGATGCAGATAATGCGGACATCCTCAAGACTGCCATCGCTACGCACGCGCTGGCAAACTTCCTTGCCGTTAATGTCGGGCAGCATCACGTCGAGTAGCATGATATCCGGGCGGTATTCCTTCACCATCATGCCGGCGTCGAAGCCGTTCGCGGCGACCTTCACTTCAAAGCGGCCATCTTCTTCGAGCAGTTTTTGCGTTGATTCGACGAGGTCGATATCATCGTCCACCAGCAGCACTTTGCGCTTGCCGCTTTCCAGTGCGTCCGTGGGGATGTTGTTATCCCGCATGAACTTGAACAACTGCTCTCGCGGGATGCGGCGGAACTTCGAGCCGGGCACCCGGAAGCCTTTGAGTTGGCCGTTGTCAAAGCAGCGGATGATCGTCTGCTGCGAGACTTTGCAAATCTTGGCGGCTTCGCCAGTAGTAAAGACAGTCTTCATGACGACCCTGCCGGCTCCGCCGGCTTGCAGGTGGTTCGTATCGAACTCTCCGGCGTCGTGCCGAATTGCCCTGCCGCCGCGATTTGACCATCAAACCGCACACCCACGGCATCGCCACTTCGCCCGAACGTGTCGGACTGCGTGGCTTGTGAGTGGCTCCATAACGACTCATTCGGGATAAAGCAACTGCACTACGCCAATTGCCAAATCCCCAGCCTACGTCTCTTTCTTCTTCCGGGTCTTCGGGGTGGGCTTAGCCTCTGTGGGGCTTGCCAAATCAGTCGTGATTACCGCAGCCTGCTTAGCTCGCGGTGATTTCACTGCAGCTGCCACCGCGTTCGACGGTAGCTCGGCTTTTGGTGCAGTGTTGCTGGCAACCTCCCAGCCTTTGCCAATGTTCTCCGCGAGCAATTCCGCCCAGAGTTCCTGGATCTGTTCGAGGGAACTTGAAACCCGTAGATCACGTTCGAGCGGAGTCTTGCGGTTCGGGCTGAAGTCGGTGTAGTGGATCACATAGGCCGGGTAGTCCTCGGCCTGGGTCGACTTGTTGGTCTGCCACATCGTCAGCTTCCGGACCATGGTGGCACCCTTCAGCACCTTGGTATACACCTCGCGTTTCATAGTGGTGCTCTTGGGCAGATGGACTGCGTGAGCGTCCGCATCGACTTGTGCAACCTCCACTAAGTCCGTTACCTGATTGAAGCGCAGGTCGAGCTTTTTCAGGTGCTTGTCGTCACGCTTGCGGAGGTACTGCGGGGAGATGAGGGCCACGCTGGGCAAGCGACGAACACTGCGGTAGGTGCGTTGGGCGTTGTCCCAGTCGAGCGTCATCTTGGCCATCGCTGCCCCACGGGTCGATTGCGAGATCACGTCCAGCACGCTGACTTCGATCACCCACTTTGGTTCCACCATGTGGTAGGCCACCTGATCATTCACCTCGGCGTAGTCGCTCTCCACAATAATGTCTTTGAGATCACTCAGCATCTCTCGCCGATCTTCCAGCGTGAAGCCCCCGCCAACGTGCCCAATGAGATGCAGGCAACCATCGGGTCGCATCAGGGCAATCAGCACATCGTGTAGCAATCCCTTGCGGTCGTCGGTACCTTCGGTGAAGCCGACGACCACGGCATCAATGGTGTAGCGGGGTTTCAACTTGAACTGTCCGACACTCTCACTGCGAACCACGGCCCCCTCAGCGCCGTCGTCCACCCATTCATTGAACTGCTTGTCGATGCCCGCTGCATCTTTCAGGTTCACGGCTTCTACAGCAGTGCAGTACTTGCCACCCTGAAACAACTCGGTGAGCTTGGCGAGTGTGTCGCGGTAGTGTGTCCCGGCCGTGTGCCCATCCATGTTGACGGTGTCAAACGCGGCAAAGCGAAGTTGATCCAACTCAGCAGCGTTTGCTGGTTGTCTCGCAATCCGGCTGACATCGTGTACACGTTCGCGTTTTTCAGGCCGCTTGACGTGGAGTTCTCCCGCGATGACGGCCTTCTTGATCCCGGCTTTCTTAAAGATCTGCACCGCTTCTTTCAACAACGGCAGGCCGACTCGCACCGTGCCACCCGGGTTCACCAGCAGTGCCATACCGCTGTCGAAGACCAACAAGTTGAACTCCCCGTCGAGTTTCCGACTGACCGTGTACTCACCCCTGGGAAAGCGTTTGGGGATGTCCGCAGCATCAAGTGGAATCAACTTGGAGGCCGTGTGTCGGCGGTAGTCCTGTGCCCAGGTCACGAGCAATGGATCAATCAGTGCCGTCGTGCCACCCACGGCATAGTCGCCGAGTTTCACATCCAATTTACCGGGGATGACAAGACTCATGGATGTTCCTCTCTGATGATTCTGGCTAGGGCGAAGCTGCTACCGAGCCACGGGTTTGTTGGTTCTCCGCTCACTCCGTGAGCGGGTCGAAGAAAGACCGCTCACGGAGTGAGCGGAGAACTCTCCGGCTCACCGGGAGGTTCGCCCGGTTCGCCCTCCCAACACGTAACTCACGCTTCCGGCTCGGGCTTCTGCTCTAGTGCTTTGAGTACCATGTTCGACAAATGCAGTAGCAGGCAATATTCGTTGCCACGAGTGCGGCCTTCAAGGAACCCACGGTACGGCACCGAGCCACGCCGCAGGATCAACGGCTGGCTCGACTTTGGCCCTGCACCCATCAGCAGCAAACTCTTCTTGGCTTCAAGTTCCTTGGCGATGTCGAAGAGGAAATCGAAGGTGAGTCCGTTCACGTGCAGCAGTTGCAGTTTGCTTGCGAAGACAAACTTGCTGGCCACTTCAGCTTTGGGCAGCAGCTTGCCACTCCAGAGGAGCGGTTGATCCGGTGTGATATTCGGCAGGCTCTGCTTCTTCGGCCGCCGCGACTTCTCTTCGCCGGTGGGAGTCCGAACGATTTCAAGTTCCACGATGCTATGCACCACATCGCCGTTCTTGTTCACGTAAGCACGCGAGGTATCTCTCAAGTACTGCCCGGTGGTCTCGAAGTCGATTTCCGGATCACCGTCGATGATCTGTTGGGCCACGGCTTCCGGTGTGCTGTGTTGTTTCAGCAGCGCCGCGTAGTCATGCACAAGGGTGCCTTTCAACAGTCGCACACTCTGCACTTGGCGATCTTCGCTATCCAGCCAACGCACCTTCACAGGTACGCGAACACTACTTGACTGCACTTGGGCATCGCGCCCCTTACTATTGGCTAAGCTGAGTTCCGGCATCGTGCTTCTCCTGTCGTTGATTACAGCGCGCTGAAATCGAGCAGATCTTCTTCGTCATCCGATGTTTCTTCGGCGTCGGTCATGGCCGACACTGGTGTTTGTAAGCCAACGAAATCCCACAGCGTGCGGCTACCCACACACAGGAAGACATGGCCATACGCACCGTACAGGAGGAACCCGGCGGACGCTTCCAGCCCACCGCGATAGCTGAAGGGGAATGTGTAAATCATCCCGGACTTGAGCTCTGTAAGTAGTTCGCTGCCGTCGTCTGGCGTTTCCAACTGATACACCAGATGGACGTTGTGGGCGAGGTATTCTTCAGTCGTTGCTTTTGTGGTGAGTTGAATCGGTGCATCGAATGATGACTTCACTGGCGTGATCGTGACCCCTTGCGGATCGATGGGCTTCAGTGCAGCTTTCTTTCGCCATTGCCCGTCGGCCGTCATCATAGCTAGGGCCGTGCCACCCTTGGCCACAACGGATTTGCCATCGCTGGCGATGGTGTGCAACTCGCACGGTTCGCCGTGTTCATCGCACACTTGCGTTTCGACGTAACCGTACAACTTGGTGCGATCCACCTTGTTGAGGGTG
>JBBRME010000058.1:0-22344 GCA_038230995.1 Gemmatales bacterium | reverse complement strand
ACGGCGAAGACGGGCCGACCGATGCTGCCGGGGCTATCGCGGATGGCCTCACCCTGAAAAATTCTTTGAATCCCGCAGACTACCTGAATCGCCACGATGCGTACAACTTCTTCGACCAAGCCGGTGGACTACTGAAGACCGGCCTGACGGGCACCAACGTCATGGACATCCGCGTGATGCTGATCCACTGAAAAAATCAACACCGCTTTATTGCAGGGTGAGAACTGTTCTCTTTGTAAAAATGACAGCGCTAAGCACGCAAAACATACCAAAAACGACAAAATCAGACCTTGGCACAGTGTGTGCTAAGTTAGTTTCATCACTTGGGGTCGCCGTGCCGGAACACGGGGCTGGACTGAGAAGAGGCCTTTCGACCCCTTGTGAATCATCTCCGCCCGGTGAATCGATCTCGGTTCACCGGGCGTGACAGTTTTTATAGCCTTTCGCTCTCCCCAATCACCTTGCCGACTTGGTACACTTGCCCCACCGGACTGAGGTTCTCTCCCATGATGCGTTTACTGGTTTGTCTGTTAGTCGTAAGCAGTACGGCGTTCGCTGCTGATCCTTGGATCGAGTACAAGGGCGAGGGCGACGGCCCAGGCAAGGGGAAGAAGATTGTGCTGGTGAGTGGCGATGAAGAATATCGCAGCGAGGAAGCTCTACCCGCTTTGGCGAAGATTCTCAGCAAGCATCACGGCTTTACCTGCACGGTGCTGTTCGCCATTGATCCCAAAGATGGCTGCATCCAGCCGAACGTCAACAACAACATCCCCGGCCTTGAGAAGCTGAAGGACGCCGATCTCATGATCGTGTTCCTTCGTTACCGCGTGTTGCCGGACGAGCAGATGAAGCACTTCGTCGAGTACGCAGAGAGTGGCAAGCCGATCATTGGCCTGCGAACAGCAACGCACTCCTTCAAGCCCGGACAGAAGGGGCCATACGGCAAGTACAGCGGAGCCAAGGACTACGAAGGCGGCTTCGGCAAGCAGGTGCTGGGCGAAACGTGGGTGAACCACCACGGCCAGCACGGGTCACAAGGCACCCGCGGGATCGTTGCCAAGGGGCAGGAGAAGCACCCGATCCTGACGGGCATCAAGCCCGGCGACATCTTCGGCCCGACCGATGTGTATACCGTCAACCCGCTGGCCAAGGAGTGCGTGCCGCTGGTGTTTGGTGAGGTGACCGAGACCTTGAAGCCGGACAGCAAAGCCATCTCTGGCAAGAAGAACGACCCGATGATGCCAGTGGCCTGGACTAAGACCTATAAAACCACCAACGGCAAAACGGCCAACGTGTTCACCACAACAATGGGTGCCAGCCAAGACTTGGAATACGCAGGCACCCGGCGGATGATCATCAACGCGGCCATGTGGGCCGTGGGTTTGGAAGAGAAGATCACCGACAAACTGAACGTGGACTTGGTCGGCGATTTCAAACCAACGCCGTTCAAGTTCAAGAAGAATGAAGACTGGAAGCCCGGTAAAACGCCAGCGGAGATCAAGTAAACCATGGCGAAAGCAGTGACCTACGATGTGTGGCTCGTCACCTCGGATCAGATCTACAAAGGCGTGCCGTATCAGGTGCTGGCCGGGTGGATCGACACCGGGCGGGCCGCCCCCACGGATCGCGTACGCACCGGTGGCTCGAACGATGCTTGGGTCGTGGTGAAGTCGCACCCGGTGCTCAAGGACTTCGTACGTCAAGCCGCGGCCCCGATTGCAGCAGTGGCGGCTACATCGGGCAGCCCGGCGGTGCATCACGAAGAGCTGGAAGTGCCGGAACTGGAATTCTTCAAGCATCCCGAAGATGAAGATGCCGAAGTCGACATGATCCCGCTGATCGACATCAGCCTCGTGCTGCTGATTTTTTTCATGATGACGTCGGTGGTGTCAGCCCTCTCGCCCGTTGATGTCCCTGCGATAGCGAGTGGCCATGAGACTACCAACGCTGCCGATGCCCTGAGTGTGCAGATCGACCTGCGCCCCAACGGCTCAGCATTTTATGCCATCCAGGTTGGTACCGGGGCCATCAGCACGGAGAACAACAATCTTGAAACTCTGCCTGAAGTGAAATCTCGGCTCGATGCGATTTTGAACTCCGTGACCAAGCCACCAGAAGCTCGCATCACCTGCAACAAGAAGATCAAGCACGTTCGAGTGGCGGAGTTGGTGACGGTGCTCGATGAGTACCGCCGACGTGGTCTCATCGTGGTTTACAAAGCGGAAGTCAACGAGCAACCCAAATGAGTACGACAGGTTCCTGGCAAGTGCGGATCGTGGGTCAACCAGATCTGTTCACCGTAGACGCACCGCAGAAAGTGCTCGACGGCCTGCGCGATGGCCTTTGGGATACTTCCGATGAAGTCCGCGGCCCCGGCGAGACGATCTGGATTCCGATGGAAGACCACCCGACGTTCGTTGAGCAAATCGCCGAGATGGGCCCACCCCCGCCGCCCCCGCACGACGAAACCCACCTCGACATGAACCCGCTGATTGATGTGTCGCTGGTGTTGTTGATTTTCTTTATCCTCACCAGTTCCGTGGCTACATTACGGCGGATGATCGAACTGCCTCCTCCGCAGAGCGACGATAAAGCAGCACCGATTGTCAAGAAAGAAGAGATCGTTGATCGCGTCTTCGAAGTGAAGGTGAGCCTCGCCGCTGATGAATCGCCAGTTGTCAGCATCAATGATCGCGTCATCGTGTTCGAGAAACTGGACAAGGAAATCAAGGACGTGGTGAAGACCACGGGCCGCAAAGAGATGTATCTTGCCGCGACCGACGACGTGACATGGGACACGCTGGTGCAGATCATCGGTGCGGCCAATGAAGCTGGTGTCGTTCAGATTCACACGCGCAACAAGAAGTAAACTCAATACTCCGAGGCTCGATCATGACAGAACTCTGGATTGGCTTCGCCGTGATAGTTGCGGCCGGAGTCTTTTGGTTCGGATTTCGTGGCTCGCGCAACCGGGTAAGAGCCCCACAGTTTGAAAATGAACGCGAGGCGGCACTAACGAAGCGAGTTGCATCAAATGCCAACTGTTCTTTGTCGCTCGCACTGGTCTCCGTTCGGCAGGAACTTGGTTTTTCACCACAGCAGACGGACGATGTACTCGTGAAACGCGCCGTGTACCATTACCAGCAGGCGAATCCGACAGAACACCGCGTGACTTATTGTGACCCGGTGCGGGGTTGAGGAGATTGATCTTCGCCCCGGTCGGGGCGACTTGAAGCAGGCTGTATTGGCCTAAGTCTCAGTGCCGATCTCGGCGATATCGGCCTACGCTTTGTGTAGTACGACGCTTTGTGTAGTACGACTTCGCCGAAGTCGACATGTCCATCTCGACCAAGTCTTTGTGCCGATCTCGGCAAGATCGGTCTACGCTTTGTGTAGCATGACGCTTTTATGTAGTACGATTCGCCGAAGTCGTCATGCTAACCTCAGCGAGATCGGACCAGTCTGATCGATCGCAATATCAACTACTTTTGCAAACTCGGTGACAACCAGTTGTCGCGTAGCTTCGCAATGTGCGCGAGTGCAGGCAGTGGTTCGCCTGTCGGGTTCACGAGTGCCGATTGTGGGCTTCGGCTACAAGGGTCGGCTGTGCTCCATGTATCCCAGATCACTTGTTTCATACTCGGGGCAGCTACTGTCGTGGGCACCAAGGTCTCTGCACCGTAGCCAAGAAGTGCCTGCATCGGCAAGCCAAGGTTGTCGTACAGTTCTACCTGGTGAATGGTGTCGAGTGCATCACGTTGAACCGTACCACGTTGGCTGCTGCCCGGCCCAAGGATTTCCAACTCCAACCCGTGCAGTTCGTATCCGACACGAAGCAAGGTGTCGGCGAAGACGAATGGTGCGTAGGTCAGTTCTTCTTGTGTGAGATACTCGCCCCAAGGCTCGGCAACGCTGAAACTGCGTTCCGAAGACGGGTCGAGTTCCTGCACGGTTTCGAGCAAGCGTGCCGCGAAACGAAGGCGGTCGTCCTCACCCAGGCCCAGCGCATCCGCATGATTAAACCCTGCGAAAACCATCCACGAGCGGACTTGCTTCTTGTAGCGAAGGATCATGGTGCCAACGAAATCGGTGGCAAAGGCTGCGAGGTTGGGCAAGTCGCCTTTCCACTGGCCAAACCACGCCGGAAAGCGACCATCGGTGAGATCAATCAACGGGCCGAAACTGATGGCCAGTTTGTTGTCGACCGCCCAGTTCACGAGAGTATCAAGGCTGTTCCATTTGAACTGCGATTCTTTCGGTTCAATCGCGTTCCAATCGGGCACGATGCGAACCGCGTTGAAAGACTTCAAATAAAGCACTTGTTCATCGGGCGGTAACGGTCGCGACAAACGACAACCCAAGTGCGTCGGTAGCGGCCCTGACTGACTTCGAGCATTGAGCCGATAATTCGTGAGCAATGATGCACAATCGTCCGCAAGGCGACAGGCATGTTCGATGACGGTGGCAGCCATCAACGTGCTGTCGGTACCCAGCGTCAGCCGACCAAAGTTGCGGGTCATCTCGCTGAGATCGCTACGGAACTCTTGGGGGAAATCAAAGCCCGCAGCGCTGAGCACACCCACGAATTGGCGAACACGATTGACCGAACCGCGAGCTAATTCCACGAGTGGGCGATACGGCCCAGCATTGGGGCGAAGCGTCGCCGATGAGATGACACGTTGACTTTGCGAGAGTGGCCAAGCCACACAAAAGTATGCGCTTTCGTTCTCCGTGCGATCAATGCGAAGCAGTTGACCTTTCACTTCCCGCACTGTGGGCACGGGTACGGAGTCGAACGAGCCAGCCAACCATCCGGAAAGAAGGGCTTCTCGCTGAGGAGCCGGGAGGCTCAACGGTAATTCAAACGCAAAGTGCGCCATGTGAAACAGGTTCGCCTGACGGACTTTTCCGTTGAGGTATCATAGCGATGAGTTGCCCCCTTACGAGGGAGCAGTCAAGGAGGTTCTTCGTGAGTTCGCCTTTTCTAGCCGCTTCTTTTGCAACCCGAGCACACCGAAACCAAATTCGGAAAGATGGTCTGACACCTTATGTGGCCCACGTTTTTCGTGTGTCGCTGGTTATTCAGCACTTATTTGGGATCCACGACGACGAGACCCTGTGCATGGCCCTCTTGCACGACACCATCGAAGACACCACGACCGATTATGAAGACTTGAGCGAAGCCTTCGGCAAAACCGTCGCCGATGGCGTAGCGATGTTGACGAAAGATTCCCGCCTGCCGGAAGCCGAACGCGAGGCTGTTTACCATAGCGTCATCCAAACCGCACCATGGCAGGTACAGGTGTGCAAGCTGGCGGACATCTACGACAACGCCTCGGACTCTGGCACACTTACGCCAACACAACGACTCAAGATCATGGCGAAGCTTCTGGCGTACATGCGTGAATTGGAAGGGCACGTGCAACCAGAAGCCATCAAGGCTTACGAAATCGTGCGTGAGTTCGTGCTGGAACAAGCGAAGTCATGACCCATCTACCGCAGTATCGGCAGTGCCCGGCCACACTTCGCTGGGTCATCATCGCCCCGGAGCGTGCGGCCCGGCCGGTGCAGCTACAGCACCTTGAAGCTCACCATCGGCACGTGCAGATTTCTACTGCCGTCGAGTGCCCACTGTGTGAAGGAATGGAACACGACACACCCAACGAGGTGTACTCCATACGCGCAGCGGGGAGTAAGCCGAATGGCCCCGGTTGGCAACTGCGCGTGGTGCCGAACAAGTACCCGGCCGTACGACCAGACTCCAACTGCTACGGCGTGCATGAATTGGTCATCGAGACCAATCGACATGTCACAAACCCGACGGAATTGACGCTTCACGAACAGACCGCAGTGCTGTTGGCCTACCGTGAACGAATGCTGGCCTACCATGCTGATACGAAACTTGCGTCTGCAACGGTGTTCAAGAATGTGGGGGCGGAAGCCGGAGCAAGCTTGGCCCATGTGCACTCGCAAATCATCGCCACGGCCATCGTTCCCGGCGACATCGAAAATGAGCTGACCGTAGCGCGGAACCATTTCATCAGCCACGGGGCTTGCCTGTACTGTGACATGATCGACAGGGAACGAAGCGACGGCGTGCGACTGGTTGCGGAAACAACCAACTTCGTCGTGCTGTGCCCGTATGCCCCACGCCACGCCTACGAGTGCTGGGTGCTGCCGAAATCGCACGCCAGCCATTATGAATCCATCACCAGTGAACAGTGCAAAGAACTGGCCGAAGTACTGCAACAACACATTCGCAAGTTGGACAGCGTACTGCACGAACCGGCGTACAACTGGTATCTGCACACCTCACCGTTGCGCTCCGCGACACTGCTCGACTATCACTGGCACATCGAGTTGGCCCCTCGCACCGCCCGTGCTGCGGGGTTCGAATTGGCTACAGGAATGTACATCAACGCCATGCCACCGGAGGCAGCGGCCGAAGAGCTGCGGAACGCCGAATCGAGAACTGTGTAGGCACCCAGCTTCTGCAATTTCTGCTTGACGTTGGTGTTGACGCACAGCACACTTTCAACCACTGCTCGCCTCTCTTGAAAGTCACACTCATGGCGAAATCTGTTGCCGAGATCAAAGCGGGTATGATCGCGGGCCTCAAGGAAAAGACAGGCAAGACGCTGGCCGAGTGGCACAAACTGCTGCATGCTCAAGGCCTTGCGAAACACAAAGAGATGGTGACGGAGCTGAAAACAAAGTACAGCCTAACGCATGGTTTCGCGAACATGATCGCCTTGCAGGCGCTACAAACAGATAGCCACACAACGAGTGATACCGACTCCTTGGTAGATGCACAATACACGGGTGCCAAGGCCGGCCTTCGACCGATCTACGATTCGATTCTGGTTGCGGCGTCTCGCTTCGGTAAAGACTTGGAGATCACGCCAAAGAAAGCGTACGTGAGTTTGCGCCGAGCCAAACAGTTCGCACTGGTGCAACCCACGACAGCTACAAGAATCGATATCGGACTCATCCTGAAGAACACCAAAGCCACGGCCCGACTGGAAGCCTCCGGCAGTTTCAACGCCATGATGACCCACCGCGTACGAATCACGACCGCTGCCGAAGTCGATGCACAACTCGTGGAGTGGCTCCGCGCCGCGTACGCAGCGGCAGTGTGAGCTTAGACTGTTGTGTATACGCTTCGTTCATACACCAACCCCATGAACGATACCCACCTGAACTACGACAACCCACTGATTGCACGGTACGCCGGGAAGGCCATGAGCGAGCGTTGGGGGCCGCAACGGAAGTTCCGCACCTGGCGTCAACTTTGGTTGGCACTGTCCGAAGCCGAACACGAACTCGGCCTGACCACGGCGGACGGCAAATCTCCACGCATTTCCGTGTCGCAATTGAACGAACTGCGGGCACATCTTGAAGACATCGACTTCGACAGGGCTGCGCATCATGAGAAGGAGCTGCGGCACGATGTGATGGCTCATGTTCACACGCTGGGCGAAGTGGCACCGGGTTGCAAGGAGATCATCCACCTCGGGGCCACGAGTTGTTACGTGACGGACAATGCCGACCTGATCCTGATGCGCGAAAGCCTCGATCAACTGTGCGGGCAGTTGGCCAACGTGATTGATGCCCTCGCCAGGTTTGCGAGCCAATGGAAGCACGAAGCCACGTTGGGATTCACGCACTTTCAACCGGCTCAACTCACCACGGTGGGCAAGCGTGCCGCGCTGTGGTGCTACGACCTTGTTCTTGACCTCATTGAAATCGAACGACGACGTGACGAACTCCCGTTCCGCGGGGTAAAGGGCACCACCGGTACGCAGGCGAGTTTCCTTGAGTTATTCCACGGCGATCACGCTAAGGTGCGGGCACTCGATGAACTGGTGGCCAAGAAGATGGGCTTTGCCAAACGCTTCGCCGTGACTGGGCAAACCTACTCCCGCAAGATGGACAGCTTCGTGCTGGATTCCCTCGGCGGGCTAGCTCAGAGCGTACACAAGTGGGGCTGTGATCTTCGGCTGTTGGCCCACCGGCAAGAAGTGGATGAGCCGTTTGAAGAGAAGCAGATCGGTAGCAGTGCCATGGCCTACAAGCGGAACCCAATGCGGGCAGAACGCCTGTGCAGCCTCAGCCGGTTCCTCATGGGCCTTCCGGCGATGGCCGCGAACACCCATGCCACCCAGTGGTTTGAGCGCACGCTGGACGACAGTGCCGCCCGTCGGCTGTACATCCCGCAGGGTTTTTTGACAGCTGATGCCTTGCTCCGGATCAGCCTGAACGTGGCCAGCGGACTGGTGGTGAACCGGGCCATCATTGCCCGTGGGATGAACGACTACCTGCCGTACATGGCCACCGAGAACTTGATGATGGCTGCCGTGGCTGCCGGGGCCGACCGGCAGGATGTGCATGAACTGATTCGCACGCACAGCCACGCCACCACGGCGAAGATCAAGAACGGCGAGGGCAACGCCCTGCACCTGTTCGGGTTGCTGAAGCAGGAACCGGCGTTCGCCAATGTGGACTTTGCGAAGGAGACCGACCCGGCAAAGTACATCGGCCGCAGCCCGGAGCAGGTGGACGAGTTCGTGATGGAACTCGTCGAACCGATCCGTGCCCGATATGCCACGGTGCTGGGCCAACGGGCGGAGTTGAAAGTGTAGTTGAATTGTTCAAAAGTAACGACAGCCAAAAGTCCAGACAGAATTGTCTTGATCCGCTGAAACCCTTCGAGTACTTTTTGCAAATTGGAATTGTGGAGCCACAGCCATGTTCGGATTCAACAAGCGCAACAGTAATCGCCTGACGGCAAAACTTGGCCTTGAGATGCTGGAATCCAGATTGGTACCAGCAAACTTCTACTGGGATCCGCAGTCCGGAACAAATCTGAACTCCGATTACGCTGCGAACTGGCTGGATGCACAGGGGTATCGTTCTGCAGCAACCCCGACGAACATGGACACCTTGATTTTCGGGGCCGAACTTGGAAGTATGCCAGAGCACCAAACGCAAACGCCTGGCGATCCACCGGGTTTGCCATCCGGTAGTTATGTCAACACGCTTGACTGCGTACTTAAGCTTGTCCGCAATAGCACGCCAGGCATGCCAGGCACACCGTCGCCACAGGAGTTCGTTCCTGACTACTTCGGATGGATTTTTCACTACGAGTACGCAAATGGAACTGTGCGAATGCAAAACCCGAGTCAAGTCAAAAACTATGAAATGCATGGTGGCAATCTGTATCAGGTCGGAGGTAACGAACTTACTGTTGGCGTGCAACTCAAGTGGACTTGGGGTACGATCAACACGAATGCCGCTGCCGGGGTAATGAAGTTCGCCGGCGGTTCATTCGGCTATGTCGAACCAAGAGACGAAGGCACAGTCAAGACAGGCAATACGGTGATTCTTGAGAGCATTCTGAATGGAAACAATCCAGCTACTGGAAGTCTGTTGCAGCAAGTCCAAGGTACGGTCTTGCTGACAAAAGGCGAAGGCATGCAAGTCAATAACTGCAGCACATTTGTGATGGGTGGTTTGCCACTTCTGCTAGCAGCACCTATTCCAAAACGCAAGCCACTGGAAATCATCAAGATCGAGTATCTGATTGTTCCGCTCGAAAATGGAAACACCAATGTCGAAGTCCTTCCAGACAAATCGATTGACATCAAAGCAGGTGGAATTGTCAAGTGCGTACCAGGAAAATACGCTGAGGCAGGTTATCTGTGTGAAATGAATAATTTACAGGTCAAGTCCAAGGGTTCTGTTGAAATCGGGCATGCTGTTAAGGCTGAAATGTCTGAGTATCATCAAGACGGCGCAAACTCGCGACTGTTTATGTTTGCCTCTGTTTACTCATATCCAACGGCAATCGACATTCGGAAGGGCAATTTTGAAATCAAGGATGGTCGATATTCAGTGTATTCTACAGACAAAGCAAACCACGGTGGGGTTCAGTTTGAGGACAAGACTTTTCTCGCGGAAGTTGTCACACCTGATAGACAGGCACGGTTCGATAATGCGACGCTCTTTCTTGAAAGTCACGACAAGCGACCTGTCAAATTGACCTTTCGAACGGATGTGGTCTTTGTCGATGAGGTGGTTGTCAAATACTTGTCAAGTAAAGAGTCGCAAACAGTCAACACGCTTAGTTCAGTTGAAGTGACGAAGCGATTTTCACTTGTTCAGGTTGTGTCTGGAAAGAAGCCGCAGTTCGCAATGCTTGGAGACAATGCACTGGGTTCAGCTCATACACTTTTCACGTGGACATTAGGTGATATCGTTGCGAACAGTATTGATTTCACGGATGTTGCCGAGAAGGGATTTGAATGGGACAATGATATGGAAGGAAAGAAAATCAAGGTTAAGAAAAAAGTTGCTATGTGATGTCCGCGTTTCCCTGATCACTTCGATGGAGCTTGTCAGTAATGCGTACCGTAGCTAGGTGCTTGGCATTGATGGCTTTCTTAAACACTCAAGGAAGCCTGCGGTCCGATGACCCGTCCGATGAAGAGTTCACAAGCAATCTGTGTCTTGACTGTAAAGTAGTTTCCATCAATGCGGATCATTTCACAGTCAGCTACGTCGACAGTGATCGCAAACATGTTGAGCTGCTTGTCTATTTTGTTGACAAGCTGAAAACCGATTCTTTGGCGAAAAACGCTCGTGAGTGCTCAAGCTACTTGGTGAGTGACATCAAGGATGACGATACTGTTCATTTGGAGATATTCTCTGAGAAAAAAACCAAACGCACTTATGCATTCACAATTCAGCTCGTTAGCAGGCCATACTCTTACATCCCCGGAGCGAGGATTGGGAGCAATGGCAGCGTACCCTACCATACAAGGCAGAATTTTTTGAATGACTTTTACGATGGTGCTGATCCTACCGATGAGGAATCGCTTAAGTTCGCAAATGCCATTTCTCCTGCTGCACTAAAGAATAGTTCTCGAGGTAAACCGACCTACGACCGGCTGTATGCAAATCTCAATGGTGGCGGTGAGCAACCGTATTACAAGCCGATGTCTAAACCAAGTGGCGCGATGGGGGCACGCAAGATTCAAGTAGCATTCAGCAAGGGCGAGAAATAGACATCGGCTGGTTGCAATTTCATTCGATGTCGGTATCCGTTAACTCCCCAACTTCACCCCGGCGTTGTACCAGGCGTCGCCGGGGTACACCCGTGGGGCAAGATATTCACCAAGCAAAGTTCCTGTGTTGGAGTTGAACTCGCGGATGTGCGGGGCACCACCGACGCCTGCACCTGTGATGATGTCATCGACGCCATCATAGTTCACATCCGCTGTGGCTAGGCTCACACCCCCGCTGAAGCCAGCATCGTAGGCCATGAATTGAGCAATTGGTTCAAGCGAAGTTGGATAGGTATCAATCGTCGGGCTGACCGTATTGGCTACTGGGTTCGGGATGATGTTGTCCAAAACGGTGAACACTTTCACGTGCGGGCCACCACCAAATCCCGGTGCTGTGATGATTTGCCGGTTCGATGCTGCAACTAAGTTCACCGTCTGGTTGTTGTTCTCGGCGACGGCCACATTCACCGCACCCATGAAGTTCACGTAGGGTGTAAAGCTGCGAATCTGAGTGCTCGTTGCACCGTTGAAGATCTCCACCGCAGCCTCCATGCCACCGTTGCTACCCACGAGGATGTCGGCCTTGCCATCGTTTGTCAAATCACTCGCGGCGAGGTTCATACCACCGGTGTAACTCGGATTGAACGCGAAGAATTGCTCGATGAGTTCGCCAGTCTTTCCGCTGAAGACCTTGACGTGTGGGCCACCACCGGCGCCGGCACCCACGATGATGTCGTCAGCTCCGTCGCCGTTCACATCCGCCGAGGCGAGACTAACACCACCGCTGAAGCTCGTGTCAAAAGCGAAGAAGTCATGATGAATCGTCGGTGCGATCGCAAGCACAGGATTGCCGCTGAAGTAGTCCTGGGTGGTGGCTCCATCCCACACCTGTACACGCGGGCCACCCCCGGCACCGGCACCAACGACGATGTCCTTGATGCCGTCGCCATTCACGTCGCCCAGCACGGCTTTCACTTCGCCGTTGTACTTGCCATAGAAGGTTTGAAAATCTTGGCGAACCGAACCGTCCGCGTTGATCGTTCGCACCCGGCCACTGGAACCGGCTGGCGCGCCGATGACATAGATCGGATCGTTGTAGATCGGCGGTGTGATGGGCTGTGGAAACTCAGCGGGTGGCAAATCAATCGGCTGAGGCAGATCGATGGGTGGCAAGTCGCTGGCCATAGCAAGAGCTGCTGGTGTTTCGCGGGCTTCCAAAGTCTCAAGTGTGCGTAGTAGTTTCAAGTTCGTGCTCCTTCAACAGTTCGCTGGATGCCAGTCATACCCCAAAACTTGGGTGGATGACACGTCACTTCACAAAAGGAGACGGCACCCGAACGTGATTTGCTCGATCTGTTCGCTTAAAGCAGGCCGCGTAGTGCCCGCACACCATCAGACGCCCTGCGCGCCAGAGTACCACGTGGGCAGCCCACTAGGTCCGCCGCTTCTTGCTGACTGTAACCTTCGAGGTAGCGCAGCCGCACAGCTTCACCCACATCGGCTGGCAGCTTGTCAATCGCTTCGGTCAGTTCCATCAGATCCCACGAGGGTGCTTGGCCCGCTTCCGTCAGGGCTACTGAGCGTTCTCGGACTGATCGGCGACGACTGGCTCGCAAGAAGCTGATCGCAGTGTTCTTCGTAACGGTGCGTAGCCAAGCCGCCATGGTGCCAGCAAACTCCCCGCGAAAGCGGGAAAGTTCCAAAAACACCTGTTGGCCAACGTCCTGAGCTTCCACCTGGTGGTTGAGCACTCGTTCGCCCACCCGCTGCACGAAGGTTTCGTAGCGCTTGACAAGATGCTGAAAGGCCGTGTTCGATTCGCCGACACGGTAGGCTTGAAAGAGCGCGACATCGCCGATGGTTGACACCGGCTTCAAGAATTGTGTGGCTTGCCCAACCAATTCGCGGTCATCCCGCACGGTGATGGTGACCACCTCCGCCGGGGTCTGCATTGGCAGTTTCTGCGTGGATATCGGTACGCTGAGCTGACCAGATTCCGGCACACGGGCATTGCTTGCTACCGTCACGGAGCCACTTGCACCGTGCTGCGACACGTTGACTTGCACATCTCGCCCCGGCAGTCCGCTGAGGTAAAACACCGCTGCGTTCGGCTGTTTTGGTGTGTTGTCCACCACGGGGGTGCTGGTCGTCTCCGTACCAATCACGGGCTGCGACGGGCTAGGAACGGCATTCGGTAGCGGTGGCTTGACTGGTTGAGGTACCCAAGCCACGTTGTTCGGCAGGAATGCCGCTGGCGTGAGACTGACCACTTGCTGTTGTGAGGCAACGGTCACGCTACGATCAACGCTATTGGACTCCTGAACGATCCAAGTACCAGAGACGACAACCGGCGCGGCGGTAACCGAACTCGTCGTGTTGAGCTGAAGCGGAATCGACAAATTTTCATCAGCCAACGACACCACAACCGGCACGAGTGCGGCCGACGGATGCCATGCATTGGGGGCACTGGCTCGACTGTCTACCGTGCTTCGAGTTGGTTGCAGTGAGATTTCAAAACCAGATGCGGGAAACAAAGCAGCTGAGCGAACACTGACGACTGGCGGCGTCGATGTTGCGGATTTGGGTACAGGTGCACGTTGGCCACCCAACGCGATGGTGCTTGCATCCAGAAATGTCGGGGAAGCCCGTTCGGTCAAAATTGTGAGTTCTAGCCGTGCTGGCTGCTCTGTGGTGCGCGCAGAACCAGGGCGACGGTCAACGAACAGGGTTCTCCACCATCGCGCCAATACCCACATCACACTCCCTCGGCAGGCCTCTCCGTGAAGTAATGACGTTACGCAGCGGCGATTTGCTCGCTGGTTAGAAAAAAGTTTTTGAAGGCCTTAGACCCCGCGAACCGGGCTACGCAGCACTGTGGAACCCTGCTTGCTCAAGCTGATCTTATCGCACACCAGGTTCACGATTTGCTCGACCATTTCGAGATACTCGGTGGACGAGATCATCTTCACTTTCAGAATCAGTTCCCGGCGACGCTCAATGTTATCAACGCATTGTTCCACGCCCAAGCGTTCCATCGGGCCGTTGGCTTCCTGCATGGTCAGCAGTTGCGTAATGTCGTCGCCGCGGAAGGCCGCACTGCGTTCCGGGTTGCGGGCCAACCAGGCAACAAACTCCGGCAATGTAGCCGAATCGTGAAGCAACTTCAGCGCTTCTTCATCTGCCGGGGGCTTGCCGTGCATGCGAGGGAGAAGGCGTTCGATGGGCAGGGTGCGCAGCTCGTTGACCGTGAGGCCCAAGGCCTCAGCACACTGGCTCACGGTGGCATTGCGAAGCCGACGTTTCAGCCCCGGGTTGAGAATCTGCCGAACCGTATGACGGTTCAGGCGAGCGAACTTGGCAAAGTCTTCCTGATTCCAACCACGCTCTTCGACCAGTTTGGAAATCTTGTTCGCGAGGTCCGCGGCCGCCGTGCTGCCGGACGTTTCGAGAGTCATGTCACACCGTTGAAGGTGATTTTAGGGGGGCAATTCGCATCGTACCATTCCGGAATTCATGTGCTAGTCACGATCTTCTGATTTTGTTCCCGATTTCGGGAAGTGAGGAGATTCGGTGTCGGAAACTTTGTGGGTTGGCTATTCTGCTGACATGACTCGCTCCTTATTGCTGCTCATGGGTTGTGTGATACTCGCTGGCTGTAGTGGTTCAAAACCACCTGCAACGGAGTTGCTCATCGATGTGATTGCGGATCGCAACTTCGATGAAGAAGCCGAGAATAAAGCCATCGAGCAAGTCCAGAAATTAGGTGGGAGCTGCTACCGTGCCAAACCTGGTCAAGCGGTGAATGAGATCACGTTCAAAAACGTGAAACTCACAGATGACGATCTCGCTGTGTTGAAGGCCTTCGCAAAACTGACGGGATTGACCATCCAGGATTGCACAGGGTTCACCGGTACCGGGTTCGAACACCTTGCCAAGACTCCCAAGCTCACGTTCCTGCAACTGACAGGAGGAACAATCACGAGCAAGGCGTTCCAAGGCCTCGTTCACGCCCCGCATTTGCGATTCCTTACCCTCGTTCGCGTTCAGTTTTCCGTCGAAGACGCTCAACAGCTCACCACGTTGAAGGAACTGCAAACTATCGAACTCCTTGAGATTCCGTTAACAGAATTGCACTTGAAGCCATTGGGTGCACTGCCTGAATTGATGGAACTGATGCTTCATGAAACAGGCCTGACCAAGGAAGTTGCCCAGACCTTTGCTGATCGCATCAACGAGAATCGACCCAAGGAAAAGCCCCGGCTCGGCATCAGTTTCTGAGTGGTTTAGCAGCATTCATGCACAAAGCAGTACACACACTCACGCCAAAAGCGACGGCACAAGCCAGGAACACCATTGGCCAACCGGCTTGCCGTTGGATGGAACCCAGCAACAGCGGCGACACCGCCGCACCGATGTTACCGATCATGTTGCCCCAACCCAGCACGGCCCCGGTTTGCCGACCACCAATGTCTTGTGCGAAGGCCCAGATCGCAGGCACGCCGATATCGACACCCACCGTCATCACGCAGAGCATGACCACAACCAGCACATAGTCAGAAGTCTGACTGCACACAAAGTACGCTGCGGAGCAGGCAGCCAGACTGACGCCAATGGGCAACGCCCGCCCCCAGCGTAAACCCAGCCGCTTGGCCAAAAAATCGGTGAGGAAGCCGCCAAAGAACATGCCGGACATGCCCACCAGCAGCGGCAACGAGGCCCAGTAGCCTTTGCTGTCGCCCGTGAGACCATGAACCTTTTCGAGATAGTCCGGGAACGAGGTGACCAGAAAAGCCCAGCCGATGTTGATGCAAAACTGCGTGGCCCCGGACAGCCAGAGGTTCGGCGTGGTCAGCAGTACACCCCAGTTGGTGCGTTCGTTCTTAGTGAGCGGTTCAGGTTCTACAAGTTCCGCTTCGGCACTGTTAGGTTGAGGTTCCCCGGAATCCTGCACAATGCGGGCATGACGTGCCGGTTCAACAAGTTCCGCTTCGGCATTGTTAGCCCATGGATGTTTGCTAGCCCGGTCTCGCACCAACCAGAAGAAGACGACGGAGTAGACAACGCCGATGCCACCGAACAACATCAGACTGCTGCGCCAGCCCACAAGTTGCACCGACGCGAAACCGGAGACCAGCACTGGTGTTAACCGCTGCCCAATCACCCCGCCGAAGCGCCCGCCCAACGCCACCATACTGCTGGCAAAGCCTCGCTTGCTCACCGGGAACCAGTTCTTCACCAGTGTGGCCATCGTGGGATAAGCCCCGGCCTCCGTCAGGCCGACCAACAAGCGCAGAAGGAACAACACCGCAAAGCCATTCGCAAATCCACACAACCCGGTGAACAGCGACCACAAGCAGAGGTACAGCGCCAGCATCCGCCGGAGTCCGAAACGCATGCTGAGTAAACCAGCAAAGACTTGTGCGAGTGCGTAGCTCCAGAAAAACGCACTCTTGACGAGATCGAGTTGAGTGTCGGTGAGTTCAAGATCGCGCTGGAGATCAGTCGTCACGCTGGCAAGACAAACACGATCCACATACATGAAGATCGAAACAAGAGCTGTGACGAGCAGCACGAGATAACGGATTGACGTCGGGCGAGCTTTCATGGGCAGTATTGTGCACAATAGTGACGACACCGCAAAACGATTTCACCTCCCGTTGATTGAACTTGGCAATCTCGGCTACAGTGGCAACACGAGGAAGTGAGTTCATCATGTTGCGATTGATCATTGTTGGTCTGGCTGTGTTGCTGATTCCCTTGGCTGCGATGGCCTGCTCCATCTGCGGTGGGTCGTTCGCAACACGCAGTACATTGCGCGAGAAACTCTTACAGTCCGTCGTGGTGGTGGAAGGCACGCTAAAAAATGCAAAGCCGAATGCGGACGACTTGGGCGGCACCACGGAGTTTCACTTCGGCACAGCCTTGAAATCTACAGCTCTCTGGAAAGAAACCAAACAGGTGTTACTGCCAAAGTACTACCCGACGATTGGCACCACCCCTGCCCGTTTCTTGATCTTCTTTGAGGCCGACGAAAATGCGCTCCGGATGGTTCACGGGGTCGAATCCACTGTTGCACTCATCGATTACCTGCAAGCGACAACTAAGTTTGCCAAACCCGGCCCGCTACTGCTGACACACGCTTTCGGGTATCTCGAACACACGGATGCAACCGTAGCCCAAGAGGCGTTCCTCGAGTTTGCCCTGGCCAACGATGCTGACATCGCTGCTGCGAAGAAGCAATATGACCCGAAGAAGTTGCGGGCGTGGATCGCCGCGAAGGAAACCCCTATCGAGCGAATCGGCGTCTACGCCATTTTGCTCGGGCTCTGCGGTGAGCCCAGCATCGATGCGCCAACATTTCAAAAGTGGATGATCGACGAGCGCTTCAGCACTCAACTTTCGGGCCTCATCGCCGGATTGATTCAGTTGGATGCTCAAGCTGGTTGGACGAACTTAAACAAGTTGATGACGGACTCCCAGCTACCGTTCACACGACGGCTCTCAGCACTGCTCGCGATGCAGTTTTTGCAAGCCACTTCAGGGAAAGTTCATCAGGCCGACATCGTTAAGGTTTGTGGCCTGTTAATTACGGATGTTGAGTTTGCGGATCTCATCATCGATGACCTGCGTCGCTGGGCCTGGTGGGATCACACCGAAAAGATTCTGGCGAGCTACAACACGACATCTCCGAAGATTCTCAAGCGAACCATCGTACGGTATGCGCTCCAGTGCCCGGAGAAGCCTGCCGCAGTGTTCATCGCCAGGATTCGTGCAACAGAACCCGACCTCGTAAAAAAGGTCGAGGACACCCTGAAGCCGTGAGCTACTTCTTGATGCCTTTGAGCAGTTCCTCGACGGCCTTCACATCAGTGCCATTCACGCTCTCGTAGGCAAAGCTCTTTAACACTTTGCCCTTATGAACCACCACGGCTGTGAGATGAGCTGAACTGTTGACAGCCCAGCCTTTGAGATCAGCAACGTTGCCATCGTAGATGGCCATGCTCGTGTTCTCGTACATCACCGATTTTTGAATCGCTGCGAGGCGATCCTTCAATTTGTCTTTATCGCCGTTGACCCACACACCCACGCTGGCAGCTTTGTCGGAGATGCCGGGCAGTGCCGCATCGAGTTTCTTCATGAACTGATTCATCGGGCGGTCGAACTTCTCGGCGTTGATGAACAGATAGACCGTGACTTCATCCTTCCGCTCAGCAGCGAAGTCGGCTTCCTTACCAACCTGCAAGCCGATGACGCCCAGCGCCTTCAACTCAGTAATCTTCTCGCCTACTTTCGGGCCAGACTCCACGTCGGCGAACGCGAAAGGGGCGAATGCCAACAGACACACAAGAGCGATGCGTTTCATGCAAATTCCTCATCCGGGGTGACATGTAAAGGATATTCAGGAATAGCCAAGCCGAGCTTTGGTATCGCTTGCAAGCGACGCCAGCCTCGTGTCACGCGCTGGGTTTCCTGGTGAACGTAGCCAGCATCCAGCGTGGTCTTGTCGAATGCACTCGTGCAGGGCACCGCTGGAAAATGGTTGTCCACAATGTACTGAGCGAGTGCTGGATTGCACCGAACATGCCGTTCAGACGAAAGGTGCAATTGTTCCAAAGGCACCTCGCCTAAAATATAGCGCAGGTACAAGTCGCTTTCGAAGAGTTGTTCCACATCGGCTCCGCAGACTTCACAGCGGTAGCCTTCATCGCATTTTGCCATGCTTACTTTTTTATCGGCTCCGCCCAGTCGCCGTCCCACTTCCGGTATAACTCGCCTAAAAATCGGTTCCACTGGGCAGGCGTGCGTGTCGAGGGGAACGGTCGTGGAACGATCCCTTCCGTCACCGAATGCACGATTGAAACCTCGGTTGTTTTCTTCGTCTCGTTCATGCGGAACTGTGCAACCCGAGCTGGCTGCCAGAGGTGCAGCGTATTCTCATCGATACGAATGTTGCCTGTTGGAGCATCGAAGGATTGCTTTCTCAACTGCAGCACCAATTCGGAACTGTTGAGACTTGGCGATTTGCGTGCGGCTGCAGCCCAGAGGTGTACGCCTGTGTAAGCTGCGGCCATCATATCCGTGGCTTGTATATGCCCCTCGCTTCGCTTCTGAATCTTGTCGTTGAAGCTTCGCGAGGCGTCTGTTGTCAATGCTGCGAAGTATCCACCCGCGAGGTAATCACCAACGATCATTTCCGGAGGGAGCAGTTGAAGTTCGTTCTGCGTCAGGCTCACGGATAAAATGGGAATACGTTTCATGCTGCTAAAGGCTTCTTCTCTCCGCAGGGCTTCGTAAAAGGCAAATGCTGACGTACCGTTGATGCTGTTGATAATGACATCGGGCTTCTTTTCGATGAGATCCGCAACGACCTTATCCCATTCTTTATCGCCGAGCGGGCGGTAATGTTCAGCAACCACGTTCAGCGATTTCTCACCACGGGCTTTCAGTTCATCTTTCAGCACTTCGTTGGCTGCACGCGGGTAGACGTAGTCCGACCCAATCAAAGCAACGGTCTTGGCTTTCGTCTTGTCAATCAGGTAATCCAGCGCGGGGAACAATTGCTGGTTAGCCGTTGGCCCGAGGTACACGACGTGTTCGGATTGTTCCAACCCTTCGTACTGAACAGGGTAGAAGAGTAATGCATTGTGTTGTCGAAGCACTGGCAGCACGGACTTCCGAGATGCGGAAGTCCAACACCCAAACAGTGCCACCACTTCACGCTCTTGAATCATCCGCTCAGCAGCCTTGGCGTAACTTTGTGGTGTGGAATCGATGCCCAGACCAAGGACTGGTTCAAGCAACACCCCGTGAATGCCACCCTGGGCGTTAATCTCTTCGATCGCGAGGAGCGTGGCCATCTCAACACTTTCTTCACTGATCTTCATGGTGCCAGAACGAGCATAAAGCAGCCCCACGGGGATACGAGCTTTCTCTTCGTGGATTGGTACCACCGCAGCCAATGGCCGATAGGACATCCCAGCGTACACAATCAGCCCGACAGCGATCACACACATCAGCATGAGCCATGCCAGCAATCGGAACAACCGACGATTCGATTTGACGTGTTCGTTACTGAACTGATTGTTTGCCAAGATCGGGAGTTCTGTCGTTGGCCACTTCAGTCTTGTCGGCGTGTTCAACTGTCGTGATCGGCTGGAGAAACTTTCTTGTTCGGACTTGGCCGAAATGGATCTCGTTGCAGGTCGGATGATCGAGGAATCGGCCTTAGAGGTCAGCGTTTCAACACTGCTGGTCAACTCGTCAATGGAAGCAAGAATTTCACCTGCATCATGAGGGCGATGCTCTGGCATCTTCGACAACATCCAGTCGATCAGATCGCAAATCAAACCGGGTGCGTCCGGAACGAAATCTCTGACCGGCTTATGTGGCTGGATCGTGATACCCAAGAGCACTGCTGCCATTGAGTCGCCGAGGAATGGCAGGCGGCCCGTGAGCATCGCGTACCACATGATGCCCAGGCTAAAGATGTCCGACCGTTGATCGAGTGGCTTGCCTTCGGCCTGTTCCGGCGACATGAAGTGCGGCGTTCCGATCACTCCACCCATGACCGTGACCATCGACTTCAGTTCGACTTGCTGCTGTTCACGTGCGAGGCCGAAATCGAGGATGCGAACCCGCTTGAAATCCGAATGGGATTCCTCGGCGGCTTCCAACCAAATGTTGGCAGGCTTGATGTCGCGGTGAACCATCCCCTGGGCATGGGCGTCCTGCAGGCCCAGGACCACCTGCCGGATGATTTCAACCGAGAGATTTGACGGGAGCCGACGATCGCGTTGCAGCCGGTCCTGCAACGTCTCGCCAGCCAGTAACGGCATCTCGATGTACGGCAGCCCGTTGTGCTCGCCGATCTGGTGGATCGGAATGCAGTAGTCCGATGTGATGGCCGCCACGGCTCGGGCTTCGCGTAGGAATCGCTTCTGGTGGTCTTCCTTGCGGGCCAGTTCGGGTCGCATCACCTTGAGCACGACCCGACGCTTCAACTGCGGGTCGTAAGATTCAAACACAAGGCTGGAGGCTCCGCTGCCCAGCATCCGGATCAACGTAAAATCACCGAACGAGCCAAGAGCACCAGGATTGCTCGTCGGTTGTAAAAACGAGATGAGTCCCGTCGGCTCTTCGCCGTTGATGATGTTCAAGTTGGTGTTTTCTAAGCTCATAATTGCAATTCGTTTCAGGACGATGCAGTCGCACGCAAAACGCAACATTCGCGCGAGTGAACAACAAAGCTTAGTACGTTGCAAACAATCAACTTCTTGGAATTCGCCAGTGGATTGAAGAGTTGCGTCCGATAGAAATGTCGACCTTTGCTTCGGCCTCAAAACTCGCATGAGGGCCTACAAAATTCAGGTTGTGCAAGACAACGAACAAGGCCCCGTTTCCGGGGCCTTGAGTGGATTGATCGATCGGCTCCGACTTAGGCAACAAGGTCTTTGATGACCTTGGCCTTTTCGCCAGCAAGCGGGATTGGGCGACCGAGGTTGTCGCGGATTTGCTCATCGGGCTTAAGACCCAGACCGGCGTACAGCGTGGCGTACAGGTCTTGGATTTCGACGGGATCCTTTTCCGGGGCCATGCCGTCCTTGTCCGTTGTTCCGTAGGCCATGCCGCCCTTGAGGTTGCCACCGCCCACCACCACGCTCCACGCGCGTGGATAGTGATCGCGCCCACCGTTCGCATTGATGCGAGGGGTTCGTCCGAACTCACCCATCCACACAATGACGGTGTCCTTCAGCTTGCCCGAAGCGGCGAGGTCTTCCACAAGGCAACCCATGCCCTTGTCCAGCGTCGGCAGCGTCCGGGTGGAAAGTGCATTGAAGATACCGGCGTGCATGTCCCAACCGCCGAGGCTCACTTCGACGCACCCCACACCAGCTTCCACCAGTTTCTTGGCCAGCAAACAACCCCGACCGAAGCCGTTGTTGCCGTAGCGGGTCAGGTCGGCCTGATCCTTGCTGCCATTGAACTGGAACACTTCCTTGCGGTTGCTTACCACGAGGTCGAGGGCCTTCTTGTAGACGTCTTTGTGGGCTTGCACGGCGTCGCCGGTCACGTTTGTCTTGAGGCCCAGGCCCTTCAGCTTCGGGTCGTTGCCTTCGATGGCGTCAAACAAAGCCGCACGACGAGTCAGTTGATCCTTCACGTTTTCCGGTGGCTGCATGTTCTCGGGCAACGAGCCGGGGTTCTGCACCGAGAAGTTAGCGTACTTCATGCCGAGGAAGCCAGCCCCGGCTGCACCGGGCAAGCCACCACCGACGTT
>JBBRME010000057.1:0-22363 GCA_038230995.1 Gemmatales bacterium | reverse complement strand
GCAGAACAGCGTCCACAACAGTACATGCGAGGCTCGGCCGTGGCGATAGCCGATGGCCATGCTCAGAGCACAAAGCACGATCACCGCGAGGCTGACGAAAGTTGGCAGATTCTTGCCAAGAATCGGATTGCTGAGGTAAGACTCTTTCAAGAGCGAAAAGGTTTGTCGGCTGTACTCTTTGTCCTTCGCCAGTTCACTACAGGTTCCCCAATCGAGTTCCATCGGCACGAGTTGAGCGATCGCCTCGCAGGGGTTCTTCGTGAGGCCAACGAGGAACGTCGGGTTCAGCAGCATGGCCACTGCACACACCGCCGCGGTTCGCCAGAGTTGTTTGGTTGCCGGGAGTTTGAGCAGCGGATCTTCATCGTCTGACAGTTCAAGCCGACCGGCGAAGATCTTCGCATGCAGCGTTTCACCGATAGCCAACAGCAGGACTGCCAGGGTGCCAAGGAAGCTGAAGCTGTCCAGGTTCGTCCACAGCATGACCAGGCCACCCACACACAGGGGCATCCGCCAGGGTTTTGTGGTCGTCCAGTTTCCGCGAAACAACAAGACCAGTAGCGATGCAAAGCAGACTAAACCCAACACATAGGGCCGCAGCATGGCAAACGGGGCCGCACCAATACTGGCCAACAGAATTGCCAACGCCCACGGCAACAGCGGCATCGACGGTTTGCGAAGTAAAAACAACGCTGCAAAGGCTCCAGCAAAGAGGATCGCTTTGACAGCAACAACGACAGCCCCACTGCTATCCATGGAGTACACGAGATACATACCCACTTCGGCCAACCAACTGAAGTTCACCCACGGTCGGCCTTCGCCGGTGTATGTCAGCGGATCGGAACCGAGTGAGTAGCCACCGTTGAGCAAGGCTCGCCCGGTGCCGATGTGTCGCCAGAAGTCCTGATTGCGTGCAACAAACGACGCTGCAAGGAACGCCACCGTCGCGGCCAACAGGCCCAGAGAGATGTCAACGGAACGGAACCAACTCGGCCATTTCGGCAAAGATGCACCGGTTGTTGGGGCCGGTGGATTGGTATCGGAGGACGGTTGCGGGGTCACGCGATGGCTCTTGTCGTGGGTGAGAATGTCCGCCTTCGGATTCCGGCGTGTATCTTAGAGGAAGTACGCTGTCGGGTCTGTCCGGTTCGTTAGGAAGGTACGGTTGATCGATATGGCCGAAGAGTTAACTCCCCGTCGCATCGTCACGGAACTCGATAAACACATCATCGGTCAGCACGCGGCGAAGAAGGCCGTAGCCGTGGCCTTGCGTAACCGCTGGCGTCGCCAGCAACTCTCGCCGGAACTGCGGAAGGACGTCACACCGAAAAACATTATTTTAATAGGCCCAACAGGCGTGGGCAAAACGGAAATCGCCCGACGGCTGGCTCAGTTAGTGCAGGCGCCGTTTGTGAAAGTGGAGGCCACCAAGTACACGGAAGTGGGCTACGTGGGCCGCGATGTCGAGAGCATGGTGCGCGACTTGGTCGAGGAAGCCGTGGCCATTGTGAAGGCACAACAGAAGGAAGCTCACCGGGAAAAGGCCACGGAGCGAGTGACCGAAAAACTGCTGGATTTACTGGTACCTACGCCAAAAACCACCGGCACATGGGAACCCGAAGCGGAGACGGAAGAAAAAGAAAAGCTTCAGCGCACCCGGGAAAAGTTCCGCGAGAAGCTCCTCGCCGGGGAATTGGACGATCGGCAGGTGGAAGTCCCCATCGAGCAGAGGGCAGCGCGTGTCCGAGTGTTTCCAGGGAACATGGAGAATCTGGATGGTGAGTTGCAGGAAATGCTGGAGAAGATGATCCCCAAGAACACCATCACCCGGCAGATGAGCATTGCCGAGGCCCGCAAGGTGTTGATTGATTCCGAAAGCGAAGCGTTGATCGACAAAGCCGTACTGAACGAGAAAGCCGTGGCACTGGCCGAGAACCACGGCATGATCTTCCTTGATGAAATCGACAAGGTGTGCGGGCCGAACGGCGGCGGTGGCGGTAGTTCCGCGGATATTTCCCGCCAGGGTGTGCAGCGAGATTTGCTGCCGGTGGTGGAAGGCACATCGGTGAACACCAAGTACGGCGTAGTGAAGACCGACCATGTACTGTTCATCGCTGCCGGGGCGTTCCATGTCTCCAAGCCATCGGACCTGATGCCGGAGTTGCAGGGCCGCTTCCCTATCCGCGTGGAACTGAACGACCTCACCCGCGACGACTTCCTGCGCATCCTCACCGAGCCGAAGCACTCGCTCATGCGGCAGTATGCCGAGTTGCTCAAGACCGAAGGCGTGACGCTGGAGTTCACACCCGATGGCATCGAAGCCGTGGCCGATGTGGCCTACGACCTCAATCGCCGCATGCAGAACATCGGTGCCCGACGGTTGCACACGATCCTGGAACGCGTCGTGGAGGATGTGAGCTTCGACGGCCCGGACCTGGAGAACAAGCACGTGGTCATCAATGGTGCCACGGTACGGGAGAAGATCGGCGCCATCACCCAGAAGGAAGACCTGAGCAAGTACATTTTGTGATTCCGGCCCGGATTGTGGCAACCGACCTACCAAATCGTCATTCTGTCTGGAGTTGATGTGTCCACGGAAAGTATGCACCCCCACCCCAGCAGACCTTCTGCAAGAAGAATCATTGTTGGAGTGATTTGCGGAAGTCATGATTATGCAATGGTTTATGGCAATCAGTACTGATGAAACAACTGGTGTCAGATTCTTGACAAGTGATACTTTGTGAAACAATCCGGATTGATGTGAAGGTCAGCCACTTATGACATTGCCAACCGTGTTCAGCCCATAGGTGTGAGGGCAACCCTCTCAGTGCGGCATTTGCACACGATTATGGAGTTTCGACGACCCGGACTTGGAGAACAAGCACGTGAGCGAACTGCGGAAAGCTACATGCCACCGTCGCCTGCTGCCTTTTGTTCGGCTCGAACTGCGGTCTCGCATTCGCTATCGATGCGACCGATCAGCGAACGCAATCCCTGAATGTCTGAATGTACCCGCAACTCTGCCGGAAACCGGAATCCAACTGCCTCAGATACATCAACCAATTGATCGTGTACCAAATGCGACAGCAGGTATGCCAACAACCCTTGCTCTGTGTGAGCCACGAATTCAAACCCTTCCTGCAGGCAGTCGATGGCGTAATCCGCGAATTCTTTGCCGTCGTCTCGGACCATAGCACCTGTGATACCGCCAGCGAAACTCCAAAGTGGCACGAAGTGCGAGCCGGATGGTGTTGGCGGCTCGGCCACAACTGGTGAGAGCGGAAGGCAAATCCACCAAAGCGCGTCGTGGACGACCTCACCCATGGCCATACGAATGACTGGCTCAGACAATCCGAGCTGGCGAAGTTCGTCGATCCGCAGGTCATCCGCCATTCTGCAATCTCCGGTCGCCGAACGTTTCAGCTCACCAGCGGCGGGGGCTGAATGAACTACGAACTCCAGAATCCTATACGATCCCGCCGTCTGCTGGAACGGATCAGGCATTGACGCGCTACTTGCTCCGCAAACTTCGAAGGCCCACGTGGTACTCGGTAGGAAACTCTTCCAAGTTCTTGTAGCGAGTATGGAAGTTGGTCCTGAAGTTGAGGATGACGTACACTCCATCCTCGCTGACCGCAAAGACCCAGTCGCCGTCCTGTCGCCAATCTGCGATGTCCCGCACAAGCGACTCGTGAGTTTCTGAACAATGCAAGTGGATCTTACGTGGGTCTTTCGGCCCACCTCCTGTCCTGACGATTGACCACGTGCCATCGCCGAAACTCTCCACGGTGTCCTTGCCGGGCGGATACTTGTTCGTCTCGCTGCAACCGGTAAAGGGTATGGCGAACGCTGCGAATCCAATGATTAGAGTAGCCGCTCGCATCTGCCTCCCTGCCGAACGACCCCGCCCACCCGCGGCAGTGGTTGAGTGAGCTACGGGTCGCAGATACCTCTATGGCCCCGCCATCTGCTGCGGATTACATTGCCTGAATATCCTTTTGGAGAAGTCCATCTAACACCCAGCAACCGCGATAATGCTCCATCGCTTCACTGCAATGAATACGAACGGTATCTTCGCGGCACCCTGCATCTCGCAATGCCCGATTCAGATCTGGCATCCGTGAGAAGACACGTGTCTCATACATCTGCCGCGCCAACTGCATGACTCGATTTGACCGCCAAGCAGGATCAAAAGTTGTTGGACGGAACGGGTTGCCGACCATGTCACGTAGAAGCTGACATTGTGAGGCCTGTTCTGCGCTTTGTTGCAGGCCGGGTGGACCGCTGTCCTCCCACCAAGGAATAAAGATTGTTTCCGTGTCCGGAGCCATTGACGCCGAAGTCCAGACAGAAACTGTCACCAGCCCATCTTCCCATTCCGCTAATCCATTCGCGACGGCAACGGCATCACAAGCAAAATCTCCACCCGTTCCCAATGACAAGGCTCGGACTTCGTCCTGGGTCGCGTGCCCCTCAACGTATCGCTCAACTACCTCAATCGCTTGATAGTAGCGATTAGGGTCATAGCGCCCACGGAGACACTCCTTGGGTATGATGTGCCACACTCTTCGACACATGTTGCAAGCAGCGAGCAACTGCTTCCGCCTGCTTGTATTTCTCTGGTAGAATCGGAGCATTTTGGTCGGAGTCGTGGCGGTTAGACACTCCACTTCTGTCATCACTACAACCTCTATTACACCCGATGCGTATCTGCCGCCAAACAGGTTTTTATCACAATGCGATACTGATTTCACATGTCACGTGTTTCAGTTATTCGATGAGATGGATCGACTGTCAACAACAAAAGCCCCGTGCTCGGTTTGAGCTAGCGTCGATGATGGATCTCCCTGTTGCGAACTGCATCTCACTTGCAGAAGCAAACAACAGCCTGCAACCTTTCGATGCACCCGAAATACAGTCCGGCATGATTCGACCAACAACGGCTGCTACCATACAACTGTCTTGATTCATCCCACCTCGACGGAAAGCAGTTGATCATGGCTCGGCGGTTTGTTGAGCAACTCCGCGATGGCGACGCGATTGATGACGTTTACCTCGCTACCGAAAAGCAACTCCGGGCCAACCGGAACGGTGTGTATTATCTCCAACTTGAAATGCGTGACCGTACCGGCGGTGTGTCCGCGCGAATGTGGAACGCCAACGAGCAACTCTTCCGTTCGTTCGACAACGGCGACTTCGTTCACATCGAAGGGAAAGTGCAGCTCTTCCAAGGTACACTTCAAGCGATCATCGACCGCATTGAACGCACAGAGCCGAACAAGGTTGAAACGCGAGACTTCCTGCCTCGCAGCGAACAAGACATCCCCAAGTTGATCGAGCGGTTAAAGAACTACCTCTTCAAACTGAGCAATCCATTTTTGCGGGCCTTGGCCGAATGCTTCTGGATGGACGATGCCTTTGTCCGCGACTTCACCACAGCCCCGGCAGGCGTGAAGTTGCACCATGCGTACATTGGTGGGCTACTTGAGCATACCGTCACCATGATGGAAATTGCCGAGCGTATGCTGCCCTTTTACCCCGGCACTGATCGTGATCTGTTGCTCATGGGCGTGTTCCTGCACGATGCTGGGAAGACCCGCGAGCTCACTTATGTGCGGGCCTTCGGCTACACCGATGAAGGGCAGTTGATCGGTCACATTCCCATGGGTGTGGAGATGCTGGTCGAGAAAGTGGCAAAGGTGCCGGAACTGCTGGGCGAGGTGTTCCCACGTGAAACTCTGGTGCGTTTGAAGCACATGATTTTGAGTCACCACGGCACGCTGGAATACGGCAGCCCGAAGGTGCCCATGACCCCCGAAGCGATGTTGTTGCACTGCATTGACATGCTCGATACCCGAATGCACATGGTGCAGCGCGACATCAAAGAAGACCGCAACAACGCCACGGCGTGGACGCCGTTCAATCACAACCTGCAACGTCGGTTCTACAAAGGTGGGCCAAACGGCGAGTTGTTCAACTCTGGTGGCGAAAGCTTTGATTGATCACAAGAAGTTCGGTTCGGCGTCGAGTTCCGGCGGGGCGAACTCGCCGAGGTGATACTTTTCCACGGCCAACGCCGCCATCGCGGCGTTGTCGGTACACCAGTTCATGGGCGGGATGAACAACTCGCCGCCACGCCGGGTCATCATCGTTTCCAGACCCTGTCGGATGCGTTGATTGGCAATCACACCACCGCCCACGGCCAAGCGGCTGTGGCCGAGTTTTGTCATCGCTTGATCGCACTTTGCAACCAACACATCAACCACAGCCTGCTGAAAGCTCGCAGCAAGGTTGGCTCGTTTCACGGGGTCCAACGGTGGTCGTGCTGAACCGGCATTCTGCCCATAAGCGGCGTAGAGCACCGCTGTTTTCAATCCACTAAAGCTGAATTCAAGCCGAGGCTCATTCAGGAAAGAGCGCGGGAGATCGTAGGCTTTGGGGTCACCCAGTTTGGCTTCGCGCTCCAGTGCCGGCCCACCGGGGAACCCCAGACCCAGGATGGCCGCGACCTTGTCGAACGCTTCGCCTGCGGCATCATCGCGGGTGCTACCAGCCAGCGTCATCGTGGTAGCACTGGAACAGTCGAAGAGGGCAGTATGTCCACCGCTGACCACCAAACCAAGGCACGGGAAGATGTCGCGTTCGGCAGCCATGCGACAGGCATAGATGTGTGCAGCGACGTGGTTCACAGCAATCAGCGGTACACCGAGGGCCAAGGCGAGCGACTTCGCCGCAGTCACACCCACGAGTAATGCCCCGACTAAACCAGGGGTATTGTTCACCGCGATGCAGCCGATCTGAGAAAGCGTGACACCGGCTTGTCGCAAGCTCTCGTCGATCACCGGCAAGATGTTCCGCAGGTGTGCCCTGCTGGCGATCTCAGGCACAACACCACCAAAACGGGCATGGAGATCGTTCTGGCTGGCAACTACGTTGGACAGCACCCGGCGATCGATGTCGAACACGGCCGCCGAGGTTTCATCGCAGGACGATTCAATGGCAAGGAAGAGCATGGCTTACCGTTGTTTCGATTTCTTCCTGGGCTTGATGCTCGGTGCCATTTCGTCTTCATAGTCGAGCAGTGTTTTGCGATTGCGCTTAGGTTTCACTGCTGCAGCATCATCTTCTTCGTCATCAAGCGGTTCAACGAGATCTTCATTCTCTGGCACACGCATCGTCGTTGAACAGGTGGGGCACTTGGCCCTTCGACCACCGGCGTGGTCGGGCACACGCAGTGCTTCCGTACAACCGGGGCATTCAATGGCGTAAGGCATGGATATCCCTCTTCAACCGATACCGCTTTTATACCACGTCAAGTCGATCTGCTTTGGACGCAACTCGTTCCGCATAGAAGAAGTCTGTAGTATCGCGTATGGCTTGGCCTAGCTTGATCAGTTGTAAAGCGATCATGCCGAACAAAATGATGGTGAGCAACCCGTGGCCGATCTGGCCGATCCACCAGGCAGATTCTTTAGGTGGTTGGCGATCAAAACCGAACGCGACAGCCACACGGAACATGGCCACCAGCAGCACAACCCAGAACAAACTACTCACCACCTTGGCAGGCTCGGCTGACGTACGTTCCGCTTTGGCAAGTTCCGCGTAGCGTTGGGTCAACTGGCTGACAAAGATCAACCGACAGAATTCGAAGATACCCGCGAGCAAAGCAAAATAGAGAATGGGCATGGCAGTGAGCAACCGTGATGGCACATCGGACAGGGGAGCAAACGCAGTGCCAGGCGCTTGCACATAGGCCAGCGTTTCAAATTGAGTGTACCCATCTGCGAAGTTGTAATTCGTGGAGCCGAGCTTTGTGATCGCAACACCGGTGCTACCGAAACCAGCACCAAGGAACACCATCATCAGGATCGTGGCAGCGATGCCCATGCCTGCGGTGAAGAAGCCCTGCTTTGGCCCGCGGAACGCAATTCCGAAGCCTGCTAGGTACGCCAAAGTGCCCACACCAGCAGCCACGTAGCCCAGGATGATGGCGGGCGTAACCGTAAAATCCATGAGCAATGGCAAGAGGCCGATGAGCACAAAGACCATGCCACCGGCGTAGCAATAGGTGCCTAGCATCAGCAGGAACAGCGCGTTCCGCCCCCAGTGGCATTCTTCCTTGATCTCTTCATAACGGTCGTCTTCCTTGTCCTTGGCCCGATCCATTTCGTCGAGTTCGCGCGACACCTGTTTTTTGCGTTCCGCTTCCGCTTTGGTTTTGGCATCGACTTCCGCTTGGGCTTCGGCTTCTTCATCCACGACGGCAGCTTTAATGTTTCGTTTTTTAGCGGGCTTCGCAATGGCTTTAGCTGCGGGAACCGGCGTAGGTGGTAGAGCGGCTTCTTCGCCGCTCTCATCAGCAACCTCCAGCAGGAGTTTGCACTTGGGGCAGCGGATGACGGCTGCATTTTCCGGTAGTCTCAACGTGGCCGAGCACGATGGGCAATTCATCAAGTCGGACACGTGGTTCATCCTCCGTCGTTGTTCGCTTCTACACAACATAATCCTAGCACTGTTTCCGAATTGAAACATGTCATGAGCGAGTGTGAATTTCTCTCGATGATGGCGCGAATTTTCGTTGTCTGCGAATCGAGAAATTGCAAGACCACGAAGAATTGCCGTGCTTTTTCGAACAATCGCTGGAGGAGTGAACTAGTTTTCAACGTGCAAGTTGACCCAGCCCGCAAAGTCGGAATCTTCTTTATCTCCGACGTTGCTCCACCTTGTGATGCCTTGAAACCGTATGGAACAGCTTTCCCCACAACTCATGAATCGTTTGGTGTTCTCCGTCATCATGCACGGCCTGAATGACGCCCAGACGAACCTCGCCCTCAGTGTCCTCACAGACGCGCTGCGACACGAGAACCAAAACATCCGCGAGTTGGCTGTTGTAGCCTTAGCTGATTTATCGCTACCACCCCAACGGCGGGTGCCAGCCATTGCATCGGCCATGGCGGATCCGAGTGCCAGGGTACGTCGCCGAGCAGCTCGGGCGCTGGGTGATCAAGGTCAATTCGCCGCTGTGGCTTTCCCAGCACTGAGAGCCGGATTGCGCGATTCGGACCTCAGCGTTCGCCGCGATTGTGCCGGGGCGATTGGTCGCCTAGGGTCAATTGCATCCGGTGCGACCTTTGAACTTGTTGCTTTATTAAGTGATGCGGACGACCGCACACGAGCCGTGGTGGCCGTGGCTATTAAGCGCATTGGTGAATCGGCGGTACCTGCCTTGCTCGCGGGGATGCGTGCAAATTCAGCCACCCTCCGTGGTCGTTGTGCCACGCTGCTTGCAAAGATTGCCCCGGACAATCCCGAAGTGGAATCGATGCTGGCCACGGTACTGGCCGACGAAGATGCTGAGGTTCGTGCCCGTGCGGATGAAGCGATTCAACTTGTCCGCACCCCCGCCCCGCAATTGTTGGCTGTGTGAATCAGTCATTGAGTCGGTTGATCAGTTGGCGTAATCGACCGTGATCGTGTTTGTTGAAGCGGAAGATGAGTCGGTGCAGTTCTCGGATCGCTGGCTCGTTGGCTTCGCTACTCGTAGCAGCACTCAATCGCATGCCACCATCGGTGATGATGTCGGCGAATTCGCTTTCGAGTTCCCCACGTTTTTGCTCGCTCGGTGCGGTGTGTAGTCGCAGTACCAGCTCCCCGTAAACGTACCGCATGCTGTGGTAGTTCTTGTAGAATCGGCTCACCACTTCCACGGCATCCGCTACAGAATCGGTGATCGAATAAAGGTGCAGGTCCTGCGCGGCGATGTACCCGCGGTTGAGCAAGTCTTCCTGAATGAACTCCTGAAACCGCTTCCAGTAGGTGCCGCCCGGTTCATCGATGAGCACAATCGGGAAGATGTGCGACTTGCCGGTCTGCATGAGTGTGAGCGCTTCAAAAAATTCATCTTGCGTACCAAAGCCACCGGGGAACAGCACGACCGCGTCGGACTCTTTGATAAACACCAGCTTGCGGGTGAAGAAGTACCGCATGTTCATCAGCTTCACATCGCCACTGATGACCGAGTTCGCTCCGCTCTCGAACGGCAGCAAAATATTCAACCCGAAGCTACTCTCTCGCCCGGCACCCACGTGCCCGGCTTCCATGATGCCTGCGGCAGCACCGGTGATGACCATCCAGCTTTGCTTGGCCATGAGCTGGCCAAATTCCACGGCCGCTTGATACGCCGGGTGCGTCGGCTTGGTACGAGCCGAGCCGAAGACGCTGACCTTGCGATGACCACGATAGGCCGCAAAGACGCGGAAGCAGTGCCGGAGTTCTTTCAGTGCCGAGGCAAGCAGCTTTGCATCGCCACGACTGGCACCGTCAGTTTGCAACTTCGCGGCGACGTCCCGAATTTGTTGAACGAATTCGATGATGTCGTCGCCGCGTCGTGCGGGCGCAGTCTCTGATTCAAGAAAGGATTCAAACGGTGTTTCGCTGTTGGCCGGGCCGGGTAGTATCACGTTGGAATGCTCCTGAGTCAGAGCATTCTAGCGGAGCTCGGTTAGAAGCCGAACATGCGATTCAACCAGCTCTTCTGCCGAGGCTTTGGTGCTGGCGGATTGACGTTCAGCCCTTGCAGTACTGCGGAGCCCCAGATCGAACCAACCTTCTCGGCGGCTGGGGCACCAACCATCCGTTGGAACAGCCGAAATCCATCACGCCATTGCGGTCGACGGAAATCGATGCGGTGGCCGTCGCTACCCAAGAGATGGATCATTCCGCGGGTGGCCCATTCTTTGAGTGCAGCAGATTCACGATCACTTGCCATCGAGAACGCTTCCGTCGTCACTTGAATCAGACAGCCTGCAGCAATGCATTCGCTGGTGTAATTGGGGTCGAGTAGCATCTGCTCGTATCGTTCCGCATGTGCAACGATCATGCGCACGCCGAGCTTGCGTAAAGCCGTGGCTGCAGGTCGTGGGTCAAGAAAAGCACCGTGGGGCATTTCGACAAGCAGATACTTTTTAGCCCCACCAACAGATTGCAGTTCGTTGTTAAGCCAACGTGCTACCAGATCATCGCTGAGCACCACTTCACCTGTCGGGTAGACGGCGAGAGGAATGTTCTTCTCTTTCAGCAGATTGACGAGATGTGCAGTTGCCTCGGTGATCTTTGCAGGCGTATTGTCGGGGAACATAGCGTTTTGATGGGCCAACGCTGTAGCAGTACGAACACCCTCGGCCACTAATTGCCGACAGAGTGCCAGTGCTTCGTCCGTATCGCGAGGGCCATCGTCCAGCCCTGCGAGCAGATGTACGTGTGTGTCGGCCAGTGGCAGAGTCGCATTCATTACGCTTTGTTCTCGAATCCTTCAGGCTTAAAAATTGGATTGATCGTCTTCATAAGCCTCAGCATATGAGTACTCATAGCCGTACTTTTTGCTGTAGTTATAACCGTATCCGTACCCGTATCGCTCGTCTTCGGCATCGGTGCTGTTGATGGCCACGCCAATGACATTTGCGCCGATGTCGTCAAGGAATTCCTTGGCACGCTCGGCAAGTGGACGCACCTTGTTGCTGATCTTGAACACCATGATGACCCCATCAGCCCGTTGAGCCACGACACGCGGATCGCTTACTGCAAGAAGCGGTGGAGTGTCGATGATGACGTAGTCATACAGGGCTTTGAGTTGTGTCAGCAACTCTTGATATCGCGAGCTGGAGAGTAGCTCCGCTGGGTTAGCCGGACGAGGGCCACAAGGTAACAAATCGAGATTTGGCACTGGCGAATCGTGGATCGCCTCGCTGAGTTCTGCCTCATCGTTCATCACAGTTGCCAAGCCAAGCGATGGTTTGTCGAGCTTGAAGATTTTATGCACACGCGGTTTTCGGAAGTCGCAGTCGATCAAAATTGTTTTCTTGCCAGCTTGAGCGAGCGAGATTGCCAAGTTTGCTGCCAGTGTGGATTTCCCGTCGCCAGGGCTTGGGCTGGTGACTTGAATCACCTTGTTACCGTTGGTCTCCGTCGCCTGGATGACTTGTGTTCGAACGCCACGGTAGGCCTCGGACTCCGTTGACTTAGGCCGAACGATCGTAACAAGAGTTGGGTCCATCCCCAATGGTGTGCCTGCATCGTTCGCCTGTTTCACACGAATCGGTGGAATGTGGCCCATGATCGGTGCATTCAATCGTGCTCGAATTTCTTCCGGGTTACGGAAGCTCTTGTCTTGCAATTCGAGCAGGAGCGCAGCTAGAAAACCTAACACGACCCCTAAGAACACCGCAGGCGTGAGCCAAGTTAAGAGAACTGGGCCAACTTTCGTGCCATCTGCGGGCTTATTAAGAATTTCTGCACTGTAACCACCGCTATCGCTCGTTGCTCGTGCCACGGCTTCTGCGTTATCCAAGTCACGCTTGGTCTCTGCAATACGAGAACTCGATTGTGCCAAATCTATGTCGATTCCCTTGAGATCCGAAATGATCGGTAACATCCGCTTGATGTATTCATAATCTTCTGAAATGCGTCGCATTAACGTTTCAATTTGTTTATTGATCCCAATATTCTTTTGTTGGAAGTATAGCTCTTGCTGATTCAGTTCATCGCTATCGACATCTCGACTTCTTCCCATGTCGGTCTTCAGAAACTCAATTTGGCTGAGTACTTCTTTCATCTGGAAATGATCTTTCCCTACGGACTCTGCAAGTAACTTTCTTCGCTGTTCGAGGATTAAGAGCTGAGATTCCGCTTGGCTAATGTCGTTGTATGTTCCTCGCGCACCGGTCAACACGACGAACAACTTCTTCCGATCCGCTTTATTCGTCCCAACTTTTTTAATTGTTTCCAACGTCGTTTCGATCTCTTGCTGTTGCTGTTTGAGTTGGAATAATTCTTCCTTCGACTTTGACCACCGTGAGGTGATGGATTCGTAGGCTTCTGGAGTTATGTTTTGCCGTTCTATTTCACGAGTATATCGATCCTTTGTTTTTTGCTCCTGATTGCTTTGTAGACTCTTGTAAGTAACAGACAATTGTTCGACTCGTTCTGCTACAGTGCTCTTGGATCGTGCTGCAAGCAACTTGATATATGTATCAGTCACTGCTTCTAGCACGAGCTTCGAATCGACTTGATTTTTATCAGTGAACGTCAAGTTGATCGTGCTTTGGTTAATTGCCGACGAACCAATAACGTCACGGCTACGATTCACACCAAGGCCAAGCTTGAGCATCTTGGCGACGTTCTGATCTCGAAAAGGTGATGTATCATCCAACTGCAAGCGAGCTTGAAATTCCGGTGAAGCATTCTTTAAAATTGGCGATCGTGAAGCAGGCAATAAGACACTATCTGAACGAATCGTATCGATCTGACCTGAGAGGTAGTCTTCAAAGCCGTAACCACTACCGCCTTGAAGAATTTGCACAGACGCACGCCGCATCACGTTGAGCTGAGATGTGGATTGATACGTCGGCGTTTGAGTGGAGTACAGAAAAAAACCAAGAACTCCACCGACCACGCCACCAATGACGAGCAACCACCATCGACGCAAACTCGCTAGTAGAATATTGGTATTGCCAGTTGCGCGTGTGGTATTTGAACTTTCATCATTGATGGCCATAATTATTACCTGCGTTGTCGTTTCATTTGTATCGACGATACAAGCTGCAACAGTGCGTGCCAAAGGCTACCGAACATCAGAAACACGCAATCAAAAAGAACGATTGTACCGATTGGTCGATCTGAATGCGTCTATAAAACAAGTGCGGTTTAAGCCACGCTGTCGAGTCGCTTGGTTGAAATCGGCATCATTGGTAACGGAGTGAGGCGGGATGAGGCTTCCGCCATCTCCAGCGTGGCCGCAGAGGCTAGAAGCTCGACACGTTTAGTCAGCTCTGAAAGGGCTTGAAGTTTATCACCAATACATTCGTCACCACGGTCGCCGAAGATCGTTAGCCGACCAAGGATCTGGCCGTGCCCCAAAAGTGGTAATTCGACTCGCCACGACTTAATCGGATCAGGTTTCGTACCCCGACCTAACCAACGACGGTGGTAACCTTCGTGCCAGATAGGGGCGTTCACATCAAGTTGTATGCCAGTCAGGTTGAGAATTACAGCTTGTTTCGTCAGCTCTTCCCAAACGTGTTCCCATTGAATCGAGCCTTGAAGGCGAACTTCCATCTCGACACCTTCAGAACGCGTCAAGGCGCTGTTGAACATTGCCCCCATTCGGGATTTCAACAATTTTGATTCTGCTCGACCGAAGAGTCCAGTCAGCACCAATCCTGAAATAACAAGGAATGCTGTCGCCACAGCAATCCAATCTTGAATAAGCACCACACTGAGTACGGCGCCAATCGCAGCGAAGATGGCAAAACCAGCAACCACACCAAGTGCTTGCGGGATGCTTAAACCACTTTTGAGCAGGATGTGATGCAAATGGGCACGGTCGGACATCGCCAAACTTCGGCCCGTCAGCTTGCGGCGAAGGATTGCTGCCGTTGTATCGAGGAAAGGCAGAACCAGGAGTGTCATCGGTGCCAGGATCGATACCGCTGCCCCTTTCACGGAACTATGGATCGTTAAGGAAGCGATAATCAGGCCGAGGAACAAGCTCCCGGCATCGCCCATGTAGACCGTGGCAGGTGGGTAGTTCAGGCACAGGAACGCAAGCAAACTGCCTACGAAGATGAACGCAACGTACCCAGCGAGAGAGTTGCCGATCAGGAAAAACAAAGTGCCAAGAGCGGCGAATATGATGATACTGAGCGTGCCAAGTTGGCCGTCCATGCCATCAAGTAAGTTCATCGCGTTCATAGCCGCGAGATACCAGAGAACAGTGATTGGTATCGCAAAGGCACCAAACTCAAACGAGAACCCAAGCAACGACACACTGGGGATAATGTAATTCCCGCCCAGAACGAGTATCAACGCGGCAACGATTTGACCAAGTAGCTTGTAACGTGCCCGCAGGTTCATTCGGTCATCGATAGCTCCCAGTACAACGATCAGAATGCTCGCGATGAGTAGCCATAGGAGTCGGCGGCCATCAGAAAGCAGAAGTGATGCTACAGACGAATCGATGCACGCTAACAACACCATGGAGACAGCCACGGTGATGAAAAGACCAAGGCCGCCAACAACTGCTACAGGTTTGGTGTGTAGTTTTCGACGACCATCAGGCGTATCCAGAAAACCAAGCTTTGCAGCTTTGGTGCGTAGAAAAACCATTACGGCCAAGCCGAGAAACAACGAAAGTCCAAAAGCAAACATCATCGTTAACGTATTTTGGGAAAACACAAAGTACCACCCTTGACAGAGCTAGAAAGCTGACGCTCGTCCAGCAACACGCGAGGGGAGAGACTCACGGATTCTCACTAATCAACACAGTTCATGCTACGATGTTTCGCACTCAAATCTCACATTGCCGAGTTCGATCCCGCTATGATCGGTACTTGTTGGTTCACGTCGGACCAAGTTCTCCGCAGAACTGTGCGGTTTTGGCGATGGCTTTCAAATGACAGTCGAAACACTTGTCTCTGTTCTTCTTGCAGAATTCACCTCGAAGTCGTTCGTACGAGCCACGTTCTCTGGACGATGTCACGGTGAGAATACCGGCGAGTGGCAGTCGCTTGCTCTCCGGCCACTCCTGCTGAACGACGAGCGTGTGCTTCAAGTGGTTTACACCGCCGAACAAAAAAACCTGATGAAAAACTTTACTGCAGCAACGCTCTTGGAAGTGATAAACGCGATCGTCGAAAGTCGCTGGAGCAACGCCCACATCGAGACGACGGAAGCAACGCTTGACATCCGTACGTCGAAAAAAGGTAAAGTGCACATCAGTCGGGCGAAACGGAACACGGAGGTCGCGCCCGCGACGTTGAGTCACAACGGCACAAAAGACGTGCCATTCCCGGAGCACTTGCCAAGCAGGCTACTCGAACTTCTCGGTGTGATGTCAGCCAACGGGCAGGTGAAGCCCACGATGCGGGGTAAGTTTACTCAGGTGAACGAGTTCCTCAAGCACCTTCGCCACGCGGTAGCCGATGCCGGTATGGACGATCTTCCGAAACCGTGGAAGATCCTCGACGCTGGCTGCGGATCAATCTTGCTGACCTTTGCAGTCCATCATGATTTGAACAAGAACCTTGGGCACAATTCCGAGATCGTGGGCGTGGATGTGAACGACGAGGTCATCCGCAAATCGGTACTGAAAGCCGAGAAGATGAAGTTGGATCAGGTGTCGTTCCGCAATGAAACCATCGACACACAACCAGCGCGGGCTGACATCGTGCTGGCGCTGCACGCCTGCGATACCGCAACCGATGATGCCTTGGCCTTGGCGGTGCACAGCGAGGCCCGCATCATCCTGAGCGTGCCTTGCTGTCATCACCACATGAACGTGCAACTCAAGGTGCAGGAAGCCAGCGAGGTGCTTCGCCCCCTGCTTCGTCACGGTTTACTGCACGAGCGAACGGCAGATAACCTCACCGATGCGTTCCGGGCACTTGCCCTGCGTATCTTGGGGTATGGGTGTGATGTCGTAGAGTTCGTGGGAACAGAACACACTCCTCGCAACTTGTTGTTGCGTGCTGTGAAGAAACAACAGCAGGACACCGAGCGATTCGTGCGGGAATACCAGAAGTTAAAAGCGTTCTTTGGTGTCACGCCTTATCTGGAAACCAAGCTGCCCAAGCTGGCTGAACTTGTGTCGGCTTAACTCGACTTCAACGCATAGTCCGGGCGGTCGAGCCGGAAGAGTGAGCGATGGTTCTTGGATTCACGAGCCACAAATCCAGCAAAGCGCAGAGTGTATTCGGAATTCACGTAATAGTATGTGTTTGTATGACAATTCAAGACTACTTCAAAGTGTATCCAATGACTCGCACACCGAAACCACACTGTTGTATAGGGAACTGCCCAAGTGCTGAAAGTTGTGCCAAAAACGATTCACGATGCTCGACAGAGAACTCTATCCACTCAATTTCCCGATACGGCGTACCGTGACACGGCACGAAGTCTCCAATACGATCTGCAAACAGTTCCGATTCAGATGGCGGTGAGTAGCTCCACCAAATCTTATCGTCGTGAATGAATTTCCACTTAATCTGTCCTATGCCCGAACTACTGAGAAAGTTGAAAAGCTTACGCCACTTGGCATTACTCATGTGTGCAACTGAAGCGTTGGCAATGGCTGCGTCGATCCGTCGCTGTTTCTCAATGAGTTCTACCGGATTCATGACGCCCACCTCACCCTTACTTCGGTACGTTTCAGTTTGAAATGTGTATGTGGTAGCCTGTGGGCATCCCACACTGCCGTAGGGCCCTCGACTTCATCCAAAACTTCAGGTACTCAATGAACACCTTTACCTCAGTGCATAGTCCGGGCGATCCAGCCGAAAGTGCTTGCTGTAGTACGGGTCGCCATTGCGGAGGAAATCGCCCCACTTGTTGTGGAAGAGGTCGTACTCCCGCTTGAAGCGGGCCTCTTTTTCGGGTGTGTCTTCCGGTCCACGTGTCTTGCTTTCGAGGTGGTACAGCTCTGCACCCGGTGTCCACACGACACGGTAACCGTGCTTGAGCACTTGCAGGCAAAGATCCACATCGTTGAAGGCCAGCACAAAGCCTTCGTCGAACCCGCCGATCTCCGTGAACACCGTCTTCTTCATGAGCAGACAAGCACCGGTCACGGCAGACACGTTCTGCGTGTACTGCAACCGTTGGCCGTGCCCGGCGGCCTCTCGCGGATAGTTGAGATGGCCATGCCCCGCCACACCACCCATGCCCACCACGATGCCAGCATGTTGGATGGTGTCGTCGGCATAGTACAGCTTGGCACCCACGGCCCCGACGCCGGGTTGGATCGCCAGCTTCACCAACTCTTCGAGCCAGTCCGGGTTGATGGCCTCGATGTCGTTGTTCAGGAACAGTACCAGTTCCCCACGGGCCTGATGGGCTGCGAAGTTATTGACCGCCGCGTAGTTGAACGGCCTTGTCCACTCGACGATGCGGATATTCGGATTGGCCTTGAGGCTGGCGTAGTAGTTGTGTGTTTCGGGTTGCGTGCTGCCGTTTTCGATGATGACGACTTCGTAATTTGCATAGCTCGACTTGGCTAACGAGTCGAGGCAACGCTTCAGCACATCGGCGTGATCCTTGTTCGGGATGAGGATCGACACGAGCGGTTGCGTGCGCAGATGGTAAATGACGTGATAGGTACCGAGGATCGGGCCATCGTGCACCGAGGCTTCCACACCGATGCGGGTCAGGTGCTCCGCCACGGCCTTCTTGCCGTTGTCGAAGGCGTAGCTCTTGCTGCCCTTGTTGGAGGCCGTACTCGCGGCGTGCATCCGCCAGTGGTACAGCACAGCGGGGATGTGCACCACCCGCTTGGCCTTCTCCGTGGCCCGCAGCACGAAATCGTAGTCCTGGGCTCCGTCGAAGCCTACGCGGATGCCACCGAGTTGCTCCATCAGTTCACGCTTCACCACGGTGAGATGGCAGATGTAGTTCCGGCTGAGCAACGTCTCCGGGCTGAAGTCCGGCTTGAAGTTCGGCTCAACACGTTCACCGGCGGTGTCGAGCTTGTCTTCATCGGAGTAGAAGAGTTCCGCATCGGGGTGGGTATTGATTGCTTTCGCCACTTCGTAGAGTGCCGATTGCGCGAGGGTGTCGTCATGGTCCGCGAAGGCGATGTACTCGCCGGTGGCCAGGGCAATGGCTGCATTGGTGTTACCCGCAATGCCGAGGTTCGAGTCCAGAGAAGAATGTTTGATCCGCTTGTCGGTGACACCCGTAGCTTTCAAAAAGGATTGTGAAGCTACCTCGTTGCTCGCATCCGCCAGGCACAGTTCCCAGTGCGGGTAGGTCTGGGCTTTCACCGAGTTGATTAAGGCATGCAAATACGGCAGCGGCGGGTTGAACACTGGCACCACAATCGAGATCACTGGGCTGCGGGCAAGCTTGTGCGACTTCTGATTCGCCAGTTCCGCTGCACTCGGTTCGTGCTTCTTTTGCCAGCGGCGATACTCGTCCGGTGGGGTGGCTTCGCTGAGGTGCCGGGCTTCGGGCGGCGGGCCGTTCTTGGCGTTGCGCTTGCCAAGTAACCACGCAGCGCTGCCGAAGACTGTCTTCGTGGTGTTCCGCAGAAAGGCCCGACGACGTGTGTGGATCGGGAACAAACGATTGAGCAGTTTGTTGATGCCGTTGGCGAATTTGAACGCTTTGCCAGCGCGAATGTTGGCGAGTTCCGCTGTACGCTGTTCGAGCAGTTCCGTCCGCCGGGCCAACGCCGATTCAAGCTGTTCGATTCGGCGATTGGCGATGTCAGACACAGACTGGACTCCATTGCCAATTGTCGTTTGCATAAGAGTGGGGACTACCGACTACATACTCACATCTACGAACTGCATCAGGTCAAAGCAGCGACAGAACGTAGTGCTTAGTACGTAGTTGTGAGTTTGTAGTTCAAGACACTTTTCGTCAGCTCGATTCCATTCAGCGGGTCTTCGCCATGCCCCACTCCACGGTTTCTTTCAAGCCATCTTCGAATGTGACTTTCGGATCGTAGCCAAGGTCACTCCGAGTGCGGCTGATGTCGGCTTTAGAGAATTTCACGTCGCCGACGCGGTTGTCGGTGTGCTTCGCGGAGAGTTTCGTACCGAGGATCACGTTCAACTGTTCGATGAGATCCAGCACCGTCACGCTGCGACCGGTGCCAACGTTGTACACGTTGCCACTAGCCACGCTCGCTTCGGCCGCCGCAGCACAGCGCAGGGCTTGTATGGCGTTCGAGACGTGCGTGAAGTCCCGGCTTTGCAGCCCATCGCCATGCACCGTTGGGCGTTCACCACGGGCCATGGCCGCAGCGAACAGGGCAATCACCCCGCTGTACGGCGAGTCCGACCGCTGGCGGGGGCCAAAAATGTTGAAGAACCGCACCCGCACAGTCTCCAGGCCATAAGTGGCGGCAAAGGCCTGCATGTAGAACTCACCCGCCAGCTTCGCTGCTGCATACGGCGACTTCGCCATGGGCATCAGGTCTTCGGTCTGTCCGCCTTCACCGGTCGCCCCGCCGTAGGCACTGCTGCTGGCTGCGTACACAATCCGCCGTGTACCAGCTTTGCGGGCCGCATCCAACAGCAGCAGTGTGCCGGTGGCACACGCGGCATGGCTGAGCGCAGGTGTTTCCACGCTACGCGCCACGGAGGCCAACGCACCCAAGTGATAGATTGTGGAAACACCAGCAATAGCTTTTTCAATAGCGGAAGTGTCAGTCAGGCTGCCTTCAACAATCTCAATGGAACTGCCGTGGTGAGCAAGGTTGGATCGCAAGCCGGTGCTGAAATCATCAAGCACGCGCACCCGCTGGCCGGTTCGCACCAAGTCATCAACCAAGTGTGAACCAATAAACCCACCGCCGCCGGTGACAAGTGAAAGTTCGGCCATCTGTAGCCTCCTGCGCGTTGACAATCCGTTCGCACAATGTATCGAAGTGGCAAGTCAAAATCAGCCCAATCGGTACAGCCTGCCATGATTCAAATCGTCCGTTGGGAGCCAGGCACGCGCGTCGTCGAAAATATTCCTGCCGAGAAGCTGGCAGAGAGGTGTACCGCAACCGACGATCAAATCCTCTGGATCGATCTGACGAACCCGACACCGGAAGAAGAAGACACGATCTACAAAAAGTTCTTCCCGGTTCATCCGCTGACGCTGGAAGACATCACCAAACCCCGCCGCGAACCGGAGACGGGCGCACACTTGCCGAAGGTCGAGGAGTTTGCGGACTACTTGTTCGTCATCATCAATCCGTTGCCCGAAGAGATGTTGAGCACCCCGAAGGGGCAGCCATCACCTCGGAACTTGAGCCGTAGTCGTCCGCAACTCTCGACCGTTGTCACCAAGCACCTGCTCATTACCCATCATTACACCGAGATGCCGTGCATCGCGGATGGGCAACGTGGACTGAGCCGCCATCCGGAGAACCTTGGCCGTGGCCCGGACTATGTGTTTCACTTGATCTTGGATGGCGTGGTCGATGAGTACTCGCCAGTGGTGGAGAAACTGGCAGATCAACTGGACTTGCTTGAACATCGGATGTTCAAAACGCCCACCAAGGCACTCCTCATGAAGCTGTTGCGATTGAAACGGCAGGTGTCGTTCCTTCGCAAAACCATGATCCTCGAACGTGAGGTATTGGCCCGGCTCATCCGTGGGGAGTTCGAGTTGGTGGATGAACGCGAGATCGTGTACTACCGCAACGTGTTCGACCACCTGGTGCGGTATACGGAACTGATTGAATCGGCCCGCGAGATGGTGTCGGACTTGTTGCAGACGCATCTCTCCGCCACATCGAACCGCCTCAACGAAGTGATGAAAACGCTCACCATCATCTCCGTGATCGGGGCGATCTGTACCGTCATCGCGGGCATCTACGGCATGAACTTCAAGAACATGCCGGAGCTGGAATGGCCGAACGGCTACTACTTCGCCCTTGGCCTGATGGCCGCCAGCGTGCTAGTGGTGCTGGGTTTGTTCAAGTGGAAGAAGTGGTTGTAGGTGGGGTTTGTTATTCTTCTAGCGATCCGCGAACGGACAGTGAGAGGGAGAGTAGGGACTTGTTGGTTGTCCGCTCACTCCGTGAGCGGGTACTTGGCACTGCTCACGGAGTGAGCAGAGAACTCTCTAGAAGCGTGCAGCTAACGAAACTCAGTGGAAGAGAGCGGGAACCAATGACATCAAGAAACAAGATCATCGTGTTTGCGGATGGCCGATCACATCACTATGGCGTCGAGTTCAGTGTCGTGCCCCTCATTTGTCAGGCCGAGCAACGACCGCAAAGTGCCCAGCGCATCACGGGCGTGTATCAACTCGTGCATCGCATCACCGAGGTCGGTATTCGTCCAGCCGCCCAGCCGCTCCAGCTCCTTCAACGACCGCGTCACCGCCAACTCCGCGTCAGACAGTTCGTCCGCCACTTGTGGATACCACCAGCGGAGAAACTGCTGGGCAACCCACCGAGCCGGGTCGGTGCCGGGGGCGAACGTGCTGGGCGGTACGCTCGCCTGTTCGATCCAGTTGGCCAGCACCCGTTCGATCTCGGCAACGTTCACCGTGAAGCCCTCCTACAGCCGAACAAGCAATTTGCCCAACTCGCCACTGAGTTCACATGTTTCGGTCTTCAGTTATTCGATGTGATGGATCGTCTGTCAACAATAAAAGCCCCATGCACGATGGACGGGTGCAGCCAATCTCCCTGTGGATCGAGCTTCAGCCGAACGGACTTGTTGTTTTTGATCCCTTCGGGATCAAAAACACCTTCTGCATCTGTGATGGCCTGAGATCAACACTCATCTCCACTGTTGATGTCGGTTGTCAAATCATCGATTTGATTTGACTTCTACGATCTGGACTGCACCACCACCTGTCCGAT
>JBBRME010000056.1:0-22418 GCA_038230995.1 Gemmatales bacterium | reverse complement strand
TGGCGACTTCGCGAGCCGAGGAGAGTCATGAGAACACCTCGAAAAAATAGATGGGGAGAGGAGGAAAGAGACTCCTCAAATTCTGAATGAATTCTCATAAACCGTATCCCAGATTTCGCGGATAAACAATAGCTAAAAGGAACGGGGAGAGAAATGTCTCACGTTCTCGCTAGCCGACGCCAAGTCGTGTGAGCGAAAGCTCGCGGGCCGGTCAAGGAGCTTGGGTTGCAGTCGTGGTTATGTAATGTGGAAAAACTCGTCGGGTTCCTACAGCTACTCTGAGCTCAGTGTCTGAACGCCGAAGGCGTGTTGGACAAGAGCGTAGGGTGACCGAAGGGAACCCCACGATTCCTTGGAATCAACCCAAAGCCGGTATCTCTTTCGTCTTGGGCCTCGGGTTCCCTCGCTTCGCTCCGTCACCCGAGGCTACCGTCCATCACGCTACTTCGGCGTCCAAAACCTTGGCCCGCCAGACACCCAGAGAATCGGGGTGCAACCAATTCGTCAGGTATGCCTTTGGTTCGCAGTACAGAGCCGCGCACGAAGCGTCAGCGTAGTAAGCGGTGTGTGAGTCTTAACCGCTTACTGCACTTCGTTCCGTGACCGGCTCTTTCAAGTGGTTGAATCCATGCCAAAAACAAATGGTATACGTAGTCGTGATTTGTTCGTTGACATGATGCAAGCGGGTCTGGATAGTTTCATGAAGGAAAGAAACGATGTTCGTTTCTCGTCTGACAGGCGAGTTCCGATAGAGACAGAACATCCAGTCGGAATAGACAGAATTGATTCTGTCGAACAACAAGCTCGTCGGCAGGAGGGCGACGGAGTGGGCGTAACGGTTTGGAAGAACGAGCAGTCCCGTGAACGGCTGGAAGGGTGGTACAACCGCTTCCTCCTCCGCGTCCCGGGACCCACCGAACACCGGGAGGTAGCTACCCGGTACGGGCCAAGTCATGTCCTGATCAGCGGGGCGGACACCCTACCGCCGCTCGTCTGCCTCCACCCCATGCGCACCAGTTCGGCCCACGTGCTGTCCGAGTTGGCCCCGTTGGCCGGTCGCTTCCGGCTGATCGCCCCCGATCTGCCGTGGCAGTCCGTGCGCGGGTTGCAGGTCCGCTTGCCGCTGCACGACGACTCGTCCGCTCGCTGGCTCCTAGACGTACTCGATAGTCTGGGGCTCGCGGTCGCGTACCTTTTCGGCGTGAGTTGGGGCGGCTACGTCGCACGGCTGACCGCGACCACCGCCCCGGATCGGGTCCGCCGCCTCGGGCTGCTCGTACCGGCCGGCGTCGTCAACGGTTCGCACTGGAAGGGCCTGACCCGGATGGCGGTGCCCATGATCCGGTACCGGCTGTGGCGGTCAGATCGCAACCTCCGACGGCTGCTCAACCCACTGATGACTACGTGGGATGAGGATTGGGCCGGCTACACCGGGGACGCGCTGCGGGACATGCCGATGGACCTCCGCATCCCGCCGCTGGCGACGGACGAGGAGCTACGTCGGCTGACCATGCCGGCCCTCGTACTCGGTGCGGCAGACGACATCTCCTTCCCGGGAGAGCCGCTCGTCCGCCGGTTCGATGCACTTGTGCCGCATGCCGACGGGGAGGTTATCGCGGGTTGTAAGCACTGCCCGCCGACGACGGACGCCTTCCGCACCTGGCTGGCGGCCCGGTTAGAAGCCTTCTTCGCAGGCACGCAAGACGCCGAGCCACGCGCCGCAGCAGACGGCGGGGCATAAATCGTTACGTGGACTTTCAACTCACTCGGCCCCGCTGCTGAACTGAGTTGTTCGGCGGGAAGTGGAGGGCACACATTGAGCGACATAGCTCCGGAACTGGGCCGCAGAATGCGATGGCTGTTACTGGCCTGCGGGCCGATGAACGCCGCTGGGGCTGTCTGTTTCGCCCCAATATTCCCCTACGCCAGGCGGGGGTTTGGTCTTCCGGAACCGGACCCGTTCTACCTCTGGGTCGTGTCGGCGTGGATTGCCGCCTTCGGGGTGGCGTTCATCCGTCAAGGGTGGACCGGGCGGGCCAACCGAACCGTGCTGGCCCTGTCGGCGTGGGGGAAGGGCGTGTTCGCCGCCCTCTTGATTGCCGCGTCGCCGGGCGGCCCGACGCCACTCGCGGGCGTTGCAGCGGTCGCGGATGGGTCGATTGCTGTGGTGTTCGTTGTGTGGTTGTGGCAGTCTTTTCGGCCGAAGAATCAGGCCACCCTAGGAACTTTCGCTGCTGACAGATGAGTGTCACCGTTCATTTGCAGAGGTTTTTCACGCCGGAGGCGTGGTTGCGTTTAGCCAGGGGTGAGCGAGCAAAGCGAGCGTAACCCCTGGTACAAAGACCCATGCCCCGCACCCCAGCGGGGTGACGCGTTAAACATGTTGGCAAGCCGTCCTTGTTTCTTCAGGCCAACGGCCGCCTTTGGCCTGAGAACCGTAGATTGAAAGGCACACACACTCAAGGCAGATGTTGAATGCGTTGGCTTACGCCGTGACGATCGCCAGAAAACATTGGCGCACCCCCTTTGGTCGCTGGCTCGCCGGGTCTACTTCAACTCAATCGGCTCTACATCGGCCATGGCCATCAGCTCACGCGAAACACCACGGGTGACACGGAGTTTGCCCACGTCGAACAGTGTGTGCGTAATCGTGCTCAGCAGGTTCTTGATGCGGATCGGTTCACTCGTGGGTGTACCTGCTTCGCGGTCGCTGGTGCCAATCACCGCACCATGCTGGTAGCCGCCACCCGCCATCAACAGCGGGGCCAGGTTGCCCCAGTGGTCGCGCCCACCATTCTTGTTGATCTTCGGCGTTCGGCCCATCTCTCCACACATCACGAACAGGACCTGCTCGTCCAGCCCACGGTCGCGCAGGTCGTCCAGGAAGGCACTCACGGCGTGATCCAAACCCGGGGCCATGTAGCCCATGCCCTCGGTCATGGTGGCGTTGTTTTCGTCGGCGTGCATGTCCCAGACGAAGTTGGTGCTGATGGTGATGAATCCGGCCCCGCGTTCCACCAGCCGGCGGGACAGCAGCAGGAGCTTGCCCAAGGTGCGTGCATTGTCGGCATAGAACTTGTGGTTGTTCCATTTCTTGTTGATCTTCGAGATGTCGTACAAAGGTTCGGTGTCATACCGTTGCACGGTTTGCGGGTGTTCCTGCCGCAGGTCGAAGGCCTCGGCCGTACCGCGAAGCAGCATCGAAAACGCCTTTTCACGTGTGCTTTCCAGCTCGCCGTCGTCGTGCATCCGTTCCAGGCTCGATTGGGCCTGATCGAATTGCGTCAGCAGAGTGCGGCGATCCGTCAACTGACTTTGCGACATGTTCAAAGTCAGGTTCTTCTGCGAGGCCCCGCCCGCACCGGGTACGAACGGTGTGGTACCCGCCCCGAACGGCCCGGTCGCCAGGAAGTTGCCGAAGCCCTTTTGCATCGGCTGGGCGGTCGGCTCCACGGATTGCGGGAACAGTGCGAGGTTTGTGGGCAACCCGGTGATGGGATGGTTCGCCCCGGCCACGCTGGCATACGCACTGCCCAAATTCGCAAGACCCGAGTCCTTGCTCATCACCGGTTTGATGTCGTGGTTGCCGTCACCCGTCACAAATGAACGTACCACACTGAAGCGGTCGGCCCGGGCGGCCAGCTTGGGAAACGTGCCGCCGAAGGTGATGCCCGGCAGCACTGTTTTGGTTTCGCCCGTGGCGCTGCGGATGTTGTCCGGGGCCGTCATCTTCGGGTCGAAGGTCTCGATCTGGCTTGGGCCGCCGTGCAGGAACAGGAACACCACACTCTTGGAAGTCACCGGTCGGGTATCGCCGTTGACGGAGGAACCGGCGTGGCTCATCAGTTGCGAGAGGCTCAACCCGCCCAGGGCCAGCCCACCCACGCGGAGGAATTCCCGTCGCGATTGCGGCGAACAGAACGACAACATGACAACACCAACCGGAGGGGAGAGAAGCGACAACCAGCAGGCTGGACAGCGTAACCGATGGCGCTGCGCACTGCGATGGAAAAACGTGGAGAGCTGTGCCTGTTCCGCATCGAGCTTGCCAGGACGCCCCGGTGCACGAACAATGCTCCAAGCGAGGTTGTCGGCGTTGCCCGAGCGGTCGTGGTATGCTGGCTGATCGGTGATTTCACCAGACGCCACTCCAGCCGTCGCACCTGACCGCTGTTAAGTTCGTGGATGTACTTTCATCCAAGCTCACTGCGCCGCTGCTGAGCTATCTTGTTAGGAAGCAGAAGGGCACTCGGGGCAACCCGGTATACCGGCATCTTCGACTCGGAGGAAATGCGTGAAGATGCAAGTTTTATGGGTCGGCGTTGCTCTGATAGCCGCGTATGGTTGTGTCGCCAGCGCGGAGCCACCATCTACGGCAACGTTGGCACCGACTGGACGCGGTTTAGCCATCGATAAGGCCGTGACTGCGTTCTACCAGCCGGACGAGGTCCAGTCGGTTTACCTGTCCGTAGCGGATAAAGACCTGAAGCGGATGGTCGACTCATTACCGGAACTCATCGACGTGCCCGCGACCTTCCAGTGGCGCGACGTCACGGTCGAGCGGGTCTCGGTTCGCTTCAAGGGCAACAGTTCCTCGAATCCGAAACAGCTCCATAAGCGGAGCTTCCTGATCAAGTTCGACAAGTACGACAACGACGGCCGGTTCTTCGGATTGCGGCAGGCGTCGTTTGATAACGGCGTCCAATTCGGCAGCCTGTTCAGCGAGCCGATCATCACCGAGATCCTCCGCGACCACGGCATCAAGTCGCACCGGTGCAACTACGCCAAGCTCTACGTGAACAAGGAGTACCGCGGCGTGTACGTGAACGTTGAGCGGATCGATGAGTCGTTCCTCGCCACCCACTTTTTCGATGCGAAGGGTTCCCTGTTCAAAGTGGACGATGGTGGGCCAGGCTCCAACCTCCAGTTCATGGGTGACGCTACGGCCCCGTATTTGAAGACGTTTGCTGCGAAAAGCACGTCGGCAAAGAAGGACCCCGCACGGTTGATCGAGTTCATCAAAACGATCAACACGACGGAGCCGAAGGAGTTCGCGAAAACTCTCGAATCAAAAATGGAAGTCGATGACTTCCTCCGCGTCATGGCGGTCATGCTGTTCTCTGGCGCGTTCGATCAACTGACGGGGTGGAACCCACACAACTACTTCCTGTATCACGACGCAAAGCGCGACCGCTGGCGCTACCTGCCCTGGGACTTGGATGTCGGCTTCTCCGAGACGGCCTTCAGAAAAATCAAAGTCCTCGCGGACTGGAACGCTGCTTGGCCGGTTCCGACGAGTGCAGGACCCAACCCACTGCTTGAACGCATCGTAGCCGATCCGGTGCTCCTGACGCGGTATCGCAAGGAGGCCCGGAAGATCCTGGATAAGTCCTTCGAGCCCGAACGCCTCTGTCAGGTGATCGACGCGAAGTACGAGCTGATTAAGGGCGACCTGAAATCGGATCCGTTCCCGCACAAGCGCGCGACCGTCCCCGACGATCGCAACTACGACGACGTCGTCCAGTCGATGAAGGCATTCGTCCGCAAGAGATACACCATTGCAGTCAAGCAGCTCGATACTCCGGGCGAACGCCCCAGAGCCGAACTGCCACCCGGTCTCACGATGGAACTCGTCGGCAAGATCCAGCAAATCGAGAAGCGTGTGCAGGAGATGCAGCGCAACAATCAGGATGTCACACCGATCGTCAAGGTGATGCAGCGATTAGGCCCGGCGGTACAAGCTGGCAAGTCGGAAGAGATCGAGAAGATCATCGCGGAGGCTTTGCTGCTGCTGGGCAAAAAGGATAAGTAGGCCAGTCTTGACGCCCCCTCCTCGGTTGGAATGCTCGTCCGGGTTTTCAGTGTCAGAGGATATGCCGCGTTTCGTTGAACGATAGCTGCTGATCGGCTTCGGCTCCCAAAACGTCTACATTTGAGGCAGCTTCTCATTCCGAATCGTCGCGGCCACGACTTTGGCAATCCGCTTCGCACGGGTCGGTGGTGTTTTTGCCAACTTGATGTATCGCAGCACGTTGCGCCGGTACGACGGAGCCATCAATCTGAACCGCTCAGTCAGGCCCGGGTGCAAACCCAACCCCGTCGCCAGATCGGGCGGAACTGTGAGACGATCGACTTCGTCCATCTCATCCCATAGACCACGGCGCTTGGATTCGGCGACCGCTTCCAATCCGGCTGCATGCATCCGTCCTTGGGCTATGAGTTTTGCCACTCGGTCCTTGTAAGTCTGCGTCCAGTGGTGGACCCGCCGCGGCCCGATCAACTGCATGGTCCGGTCGGCGTCTAGCTTCCGACGAATGCCGTCGATCCAGCCGAACGCAAGAAGCTCATCAAGAATCTCGCTGACTGACACATACTTGTCGAGAACGTGCTTTTTCCACACGACGAGCCAGACGCTCTCTGTCTGCGTGTGATGTAGCTCAAGCCAGCTTCGTAGTTGGTCAGCGGAAGGCACACTGACTTGCTCGAACTTGTCTGTCTCGATCACTGTCTGTCTCCCATCGTCGGGTCCCTTGTGATGACGACTCACATCGCAGCGGTGTCAATTCACACAGACACGAATTCCATCAACCCGCGACTGGCGGCTACGGCGTCCGCCACCAGGACGATGATGTCCCCGCTCGTCCACATGACCTTCGTTAGTTCTAGGCGGACCATCATGTTGGTCAGCCGCAACTCCTCAGCGAATGCGTGGTCGGCCTGCCCGGAATAGCCGCGAGGCATGGTCTTCAAGTGGTCATCCCTGAACAGATCGAATCCATCCCGCCGGAGCTTGGAGAGGATTGCCCCAAACTCGTCAGGCTCGGCGATGATCCGGTCCCGGATCGTCCCGAGAGCTTTGGCATCCAAGCCGTAACGCCCGAATGCCGCGAACCCACCGTTGACATCCAACTGAAGGTAGGCGCACCCTTCGCTGATCTCTTTAGTCGCACTCGTCGTCAGCAGCCCCGAGACGTTCGACTTGTAGGGTGACTTATCGGCCGAAAAGCGGATGTCGCGGTTCATTCGGTACATCGTCTCACCCCCGCCTCGGTACGGAATCCCGCGCTCCGCAAGGGTGGCCGAGATGTTTTCTAGGATGTCCGCAAATGGTGCGAGAAGTTGACCCTGGATATCATCCTTGTGGGCGTGGTACCACTCCCTTGTGTTGTTCCGTCCTAGACTGGCTAACAACTTGAAAGAGCGGTCGCTTATATCGCGGTTCATGGCATTCCCTTTTGTTTTTCCAGTTACTTCCCAGGACGGAAAGTATAACCCTTGGCGGAGGGCGGATGACGACTCCCGATGTGCGTCAGGTCGTTGGCCCCGTACGTATTGCGTTCGCTGCCACCCCAGGTGACGCAGCAGATGACGAATCTTAGGTGTGTCTGCCAACGGTTTTCGATAGTCTTGGTACGACCGCCTGATGACGAGAACCAAAGGTGTACCATCGTAGGCTGCTTTTGTGCTCCATCAGCCCCGTAGCCCGATGAGCGTGCTCGTTCGCAAAGGACCGAGGATTCAATGATGGGTTCCAGCAAGAAAAGTATCCTTGTGGTGAACTTGCTCTTCTGGGTGGTCGCCGCCCTCCTTTATCCGTTGGCTGGTCTGCTGCCTGCGGCCAACGGGGAACCACCGAAGATCTTCTCGTTGCTGATTCCGATCCTGTTCCTACTCCTGGCGTTCGGATCCACTGCCATGGTGGCTCGTGCTTTGTCCGCCGCAGGAACTTCATCGCCGGGTAAGGGTGGCTGAATCTTGACCGCTTACTGCACCACGTTCCGTGCGCGGCTCTTTAAAATGGTTGATTCCATGCCGCAAGCCAAAGGTGTACCCCACCGCGTGAAACAACTTCCAGAATCATCTCAACTCATCCGCGTCAAGTAGCTTGCGTCGTGCGGTTTAACGAAACGGATCATGTCGCTTGTAGCTAACCCATCGAGCGTCGCGCCGTAACATATCGGCACTCTCTGGCCACTTGTTCCTCTGAGAATTGATATGCCTGTGCGTAGCTTTCGTACGTTTACCGTTCTGCCAAGTATTCCCGATCGTCTCAAAGCTCTGACGAAATTGGCGTACAACTTGTGGTGGTGCTGGCACGCCGATGCCGTGGCCCTGTTCAAGCGCATTGACCCTGCCTTATTCACGAAGCTCGATCACAGCCCGATTCGCCTTGGCTATGCCCTTGGTCAGCAGCGGCTGAAGGAATTGACAACCGACGAGAGCTTCCTTGCTCACCTGGATCGTGTCTCAGCAGATTTCGACAGTTACATGAACTCGCAAACATGGTTCCAGAAGAACCATGCCGAAGCCTCGGATTTGAAGGTTGCGTATTTCTCGATGGAGTTCGGCATGCACGAAAGCGTGCCGGCGTACTCCGGTGGCTTGGGCGTGCTCGCTGGCGACCACCTCAAGAGTGCGAGCGACCTTGGCCTGCCGCTGTGCGGCGTGAGCCTGATGTACCGCGAGGGGTACTTCCGCCAGTATCTCAATGCCGAAGGCTGGCAGCAGGAACGCTACCCGGAGAACGACTTCTTCAACCTGCCGATCATTCCGCAAGAGAAAGACGGCAAGCCGATTCTGGTGAGCGTTGATCTGCCGGGGCGTGAACTGAAGCTGAAGATCTGGAGCATCCAGGTGGGGCGAGTTCCGCTGTATTTACTCGATGCCAACATCGCGGAAAACAGTGTGGAAGACCGCAAGATCACGGCGCAACTCTATGGTGGCGACACGAACCTGCGGATTCAACAAGAGATCGTGCTGGGTATTGGCGGGATGCGGGCACTGCTGGCTTTGGGGATTCAGCCAACGGTGTGCCACATGAACGAGGGCCATGCGGCCTTCGGCTGTCTTGAACGCATCCGGGTGCTGATGCAAGACAAGAAGATCGACTTCGCCACGGCAGCCGAGGCCGTCAAAGCAGGTACTGCTTTCACCACACACACACCCGTGCCCGCTGGGAACGATGTGTTCCAGCCGAGCCAGATTGAACATTTCATGGGTGGTTATGTCGCGCAGTTCGGGCTGGATCGCCGCAGCTTCTTCGCCCTTGGCCGACAGAACCCGGACGACGAAAGCGAGCCGTTCGGCATGACGGTGCTGGCCATCAAGATGAGCAACACCAGCAACGGGGTGAGCGCCCTGCACGGCGAAGTGAGCCGGGGGATGTGGAACAGCATCTGGCCGAGCCTGCCCAAGGCCGAAGTGCCGATTACCAGCATTACCAACGGTGTCCACACGCAGAGTTGGCTGGCCCCGGAAATGGGCATGCTGTTTGCCCGGTACCTCGGCGTTCAGTGGGACAGCAAACCGGTCGATTTCGCTGTGTGGAAGAAGATCGAAAGCATCCCCGATAGCGAACTGTGGCGCACCCACGAGAAGTGCCGCGAGAAGCTGATTGCCTTCACCCGCAGCCGGTTGAAGATGCAACTGCAACGACGCGGCGCGAGTGCCGTGGATATTGCTACGGCGGATGAAGTACTCGACCCGGAAGCACTGACCATTGGCTTCGCCCGCCGCTTTGCCACTTATAAACGGGGCGACTTGGTGTTCCGCGATTCGGCCCGCCTGCAAGCGATCCTGAATTCGACCGACAAACCCGTGCAGTTCATCTTCGCCGGGAAGGCCCACCCGAAGGATAACGGCGGCAAGGAACTCATCCAACGAGTGGTGCAGTTTGCCAAGCTGCCAGAGTACCGCAAGCGGATCGTGTTCCTCGAAGACTACGACATGAACGTAGCCCGGCACATGGTACACGGCGTGGATGTGTGGTTGAACAACCCACGCCGACCGCTCGAAGCCAGCGGCACCAGTGGCATGAAGGTGGCCGTGAACGGCGGGCTGAACCTTAGCATCCTCGATGGCTGGTGGTGCGAGGGGTACGACGGCGAGAACGGCTTCGCCATTGGCAACGGCGAAGAGTACAGCGACTTGAAGTATCAGGATGAAGTTGAGGGTCGGTTGATCTACGATCTCATCGAAAGCGCGTTGGTGCCGATCTACTACAACCGCGATGCGGATGATCTACCCCGGCAGTGGATCGCCCGGATGAAGCAGGCCATCAGCACTTTGGTGCCCGTGTTCAACACTAACCGGATGGTCGAGGATTATCTCAAGATTTGCTACCTGCCTGCACATATCCGAGAAGCCAAGCTAACACCCGGCGGCAGCTTGAAACCCGCTGCCGACTTGGCCGCCTGGCGGAAGAAGCTTGTGCAAGATTGGGGTGGCATCCGTGTCGAAAGCGTGGAGGCCCCGACCGGTGAACTCATGCGGGTGGGTAACACCCTGCCGGTGAACGTGCGGGTGCAGTTGGGTGTGGTGAATCCGAACGATGTGGACGTGCAACTGTACTACGGGCTGCTCGATGCGGACGGTCAGGTGCCCAATGCCAAGACCACCTCGTTGAAGTATCAGGCCAACGAAGGCAGTAGCGCGAAGTTCGCCGGGGCGGTGCCGTGCGACAACGGCGGGCAGTTCGGCTTCACCGTGCGAGTCTTACCGAAGAACCCACTGCTGCCGAACCCATTTGAACCCGGATTGGTCACTTGGGGGTAAGGCCAGAGGTGGTGCTTCTCCATCTGGTCGTCAGGTGGAGAAAGAAACGCAACGCAGCTAAGAGTTGAATGTCGAACCATACGAGCAGCCCCACCCACTATTCATGAGGGGTGTGGCTGCTATCATTTGCGCTCCGATCTTTCATGGGTTTCATCATGACCACCGACACACTGAGTTCCGCTGATGTCATCGACATGGCCAAGCGCTACGTCATTGGCAATTACACGCGTTACCCGGTGTGCCTGGTGCGTGGCGAAGGCTCCTGGGTTTGGGATGCCGAGGGTCGAAAGTATCTCGACTTCTTCCCCGGCTGGGGCTGCGGCATCCTGGGCCACTGCCCACCCAAAGTGGTAGAGGCCGTGCGTGAACAGGTGGGGACACTCATCCACGTGCCGAACACCTGGTACACCGAGCCGCAGGCAAAATTGGCGGAAGCCCTCAGCACCCGCACCGGTTGGGGTGGCATGTGCTTCTTCTGCAACAGCGGCACCGAAGCCAACGAAGCGGCCATCAAACTGGCCCGTTTGAATGGTCACGCCAAGGGCCGGTACAAAGTGATGACGATGTCGAACAGCTTCCACGGGCGGACTTACGGGGCGCTGAGTGCCACGGCCCAGCCGAAGTACCACAAGGGCGTGGAGCCGATGCTGCCCGGCTTCATTTATGCCGAGTACGGTAACCTCGAAAGCGCCGCGAAGTTGATCGACCGCGAAACTGCTGCCATTCTGCTGGAGCCAATCCAGGGTGAAGGCGGCATCAACCTGCCACCGGATGGTTACCTTGAAGGTCTGCGGAAACTCTGCGACGAGAACGACGCCCTGCTGATGTTCGATGAAGTGCAATCCGGCATGGGCCGCACGGGCACGTGGTTCGGTCATCAGCATTGGAACGTGGTGCCCGATGTGGTGACCATCGCCAAGGCCGCCGCCGGTGGTATCGCCTTGGGTGGACTGATCGCCAAGCCGAGCGTGGGCGCGTACATGAAGCCCGGTACCCATGCCGCGACCTTCGGTGGCAACCCCGTGGCGTGTGCTGCGGCCCTCGCGGTGATCGAAACCTTTGACGAAGAAGGACTGCTGGAACGGGCCATTGAAGTGGGTGAACGCTTCCGCAAGCACTTCGAGGAGTTGAAATCGAAGTGTGCGCTGGTTCACGAAATCCGGATTCGCGGAACAATGATCGGCGTCGAGTTACTCACCGAAGGGGCACCGATTGTGGCCAAGTGCCTTGAACGTGGGCTGCTCATCAACTGCACGCACGCCACCGTGCTGCGGTTGCTTCCAGCGGTGAACATCAGTGATGAGCAGATTGACGAAGGCTGCGAGATCATGGCCGAAGTGCTGTTGAGTCATGCGGTATAGTTCTGGCGAACGGTGGACGATCGTCCACCGTTATTTGAACAGCGATCTGAAAACGTTGGATCACTTTCAACCAAGACAGCAGTTGTTTCAGCTTGAGCCCATCTGCGCAAAATCTTTTTGCATCAACATTTTCACATCACAGAAGAGTCAGAAGCCACGAATCGGGCACTTCTGGCAAGTTGCGCAAAATCCATGTGATTGAATCGACCGGAAAAACTGAAGGATTGGCGCGTGCCGTGACGAAATAGGCTGTGTGTTAAGTGCGCTACAACCCGTAAACACGGAGAGACAGGTAGAACCGTTTCGTCACAAACTTCACTTGCGAACAGAGAAGTGCGTTCTAGGTTTCGCTGCGACGACGGCGGCCCAATTAGGCCAAAGCCGCCGGATTGACATCGAGGCGCGAAAACTATCGCGGCCACCGAGCCAACCGACTCACACAACGTGATTTGCAACTACCGAGGGAGACGGAACGATGAAACAGAAGAACCTGATTCTGATTGCGGTGGCGGTGGTTTGCGGCCTCGGGGCAGCATTCCTCACCACACAAATGAGCGCGAAGCCCAGCGGCGTTAAGCCGGTGGACATGGTGAAGGTGCCTGTGGCGTCAACGGACATTCCGATTGGCACACGGTTTACCAAAGCCGACCTGGATAAGTTCTTCACGCTGAAGGACTACTCCAAGGACACCGTACCACCGGGTGCGATCATGGATGTAGAGAAGCTCGACGGTAAACGAATCCTGCGGCAGATCCGCAAGGATAACCTGGTTGACGAACGCGACGTAAACGCAACAGGCTTTATTGAACCACCCGCAGGCACGGTACTGATGGCCACGCCAATCAATCTTGATCAAGCCGCTGCAGGGTTCGCCATTCCAGGCACCCGCGCTGTGGTGATGGCGATTAAGCGATCGGCCAAGAAGAACAAGGAGTTCGTGTTCCCACTGCTGATCGACACCCTGGTTTTGGCCGTGAACACGAACTTGGGCGCTCCTGCTGTGAGCGGCGGTAACGGCGAGAAGACCGAAGCAACTGCGGTTGGCTTCCAGCAAGTGAGCATGATCTCCTTCGCTGTGACCCCTGCCGAAGCTCAATTACTGTCGATGGCTGCACAAGGCGGGGCCACACTGCGATTGGGACTGCCTAGCATGGGTGAGGAAGCACGAGCCAAAGTGATCGAAGAATTCCGCAAGCAGCAACCAAGCCAAGAGCAGATCTTCAAGATCTTTGCGGACGACTTCGACGACGAAAAGAAGAAGGACGAGAGCGCTCAACCAGCTCCGAAGATCGAGACCGTGAAAGTGATCATGCCGAAGGATCCGATCGAAGCTGGTTTGAAGCTGACCGAAGAAGATATCGAATCGAAGTTCAAGATTACTGAGTACCCGAAGGAGCATCTGCCAAGCGAAGCAATCCTGGAAGGTAAGGATCTGGTGGGCAAATATCCAACAACGAGCCTGCTGCCGGGGTTCATTGTGGCGAAGCAACAGTTGTCGAACTTGCCACCGAAGAAGGAAGAGAACCCTGTGGCCGTGAAGGGTGAAGTGGCCGCAGCGAAAGCGGAAGCCAGTGTTGCGGAGTACGCCGTGGCTCAAGGCAAGATTTATATGGACGGCGGCCCAGCCCCCAAAGCGAAGGCGGAGTATGTGTATGTGACGATCTACACCCCGCAGGGCAAGAAGGTTCACAAGTACGAGAAGACGAAGAATGGCAACATCTTCGTCGGTGAAGTAACCGCAGGCCTGGAAGACGAGAAACCAGAAGCCGGCACGAAGTAACAGCCCCCAACCGGTTGGTTCAGGATGAACCAACCACCATGCAACGCGGGTCTCGCACCTGCAAGACATGGCCCCCCAAAATAGCTGTTGATCCACTCGGTCAACAGCGTTGTGATGAAAGGGTGAACGGATGCACCTGACAACGATTTTTCGCCATCGACTGCTCGCGGGTATCGCAACTCTCACTGGCCTGATGGCTGGTGCGGCTTACGCACAACCCTCGACGCCCCCCAAGACCGAAGCTGGTGCCAAAGATTCTGGCGAGATCAAACCTGGCAAGCTCGGCGAACTCATTGTGCCCATCGGTGGACTTGGCACGTTCGACCCGCAACGCAAAGACGCGCTGATTACTGAGATTGAACTCAGCAACGGCGACGTGCTTGATGCCACCGCTGTGGCCCCGGATCTGAAGAAAGTACGCCTGACCGGGAAACTGGGCGGTGCGTGCAAGATGACCATCACGTTCAGCGACCGCTCCAAAGGCGTGTACAGCGTGATCGTGCAACCGGACTACGAACAACTCAAGTTCGTTCTCAAGCGGGCCGTACCAACAGCCAGCATTGATGTCATCCCCGGCGTCGGCAACGTGATCATCCTCAGTGGATCGGTCACCAAGCCAGAAGATGCAGACACCGCGATCCGCATCGCCAGCAGTGCTGTCGGCGGCGTGACGACCAACGTCATCAACGCCCTCAACATCGGTGGCAGCCAACACGTGCTCATCGACGTTGTCATCGCCCAGGTGGACCGGACGGAACTGCGCGAACGCGGCTTCGCCTTCGGTGTCTTCGGCCAAACTACGACGTTTACCAGCGTGTTGGCTGGTGCTTCAGTGGTTCAAGGCGCTGCTGGAGCAGCCGGGGTGTTCAACACCGGTTCGGCCAACTTGGTTAGTACAATCGTGCCTGGCCAGTTCGTGGGTGCCTTGCGGGCCTTGCGAACGGAAGGACTCTCCAAGTTCTTGTCCGAACCGAAGCTCACAACGATGAGTGGTCGCCCAGCCCTGTTGCGTGCTGGTGGTCGTCAAGCGGTGCTGAGCGCTAGCTCGGGTATCAACGGCCCAGGGGCAACCTTGGAGCCAATCGGTACCGAACTCGAAGTGCTGCCGATTGTTCGTGGAGACGGAAAAATCTACCTCGAGCTGAATCCACGCATCACCTCCGTGAACAACGGCCGCGGGATCACCACGGCCTTCGGGTTCACGCCGGGCTTCAACGAGCAACAAACGCGAACCAGCGTCACCCTCGAACCAGGCCAGACGTTCGCCATCGCCGGGTTGATCGAAACCACCGTGCAAGTGAGTGCGGAAAAGGTGCCATACTTGGGCGATCTGCCTCTGCTGGGTGCAGCCTTCAGCAACATGCGACACGAAGAACGGGAAACCGAACTGCTGATCCTGGTGACTCCACGCCTGCAGGAAGCGATGAACTGCAATCAGGTTCCGAGCAGAATCCCTGGTAAGGAAACGCGAACCGTGGACGATTATGAACTCTTCCTGGAGAGCCTGATCGAAGCACCACGCGGCCAACGCCGTCCTTGGGGTGGCAGTGGCCCCTTCGGTTACAACCCAGCGTGGAAATGTGCACCGAATGGTTTTCCATGCAAGAACAACGTCTGCCCGGATGGCAACTGCGGCACCGTGGGCTTGAAGGCCCCCTGTGCAACAGGAAACTGTGCAACGCCAGGCAGCATCGTTCAAGCTGGTGTGACACCACAACCGCTGAGCGTGACGCCAGCCGGTGGTTACGAGCCAGTGCCGATCCCTGCGGGCGGCAGTGAACGCTAAGCGGCCACAAGAGTCGTTAGCAGAAGTGAACAAAAGGATGCGATTCGGAAGAATCGCATCCTTTTCCTTTGCTGGGCACGATTTTTCACCTACAGTTCCGCACCGCATGAATCGGTGGTTCAGATTATGCAACGTGTAGCTATTGTTGACCCGACAGAATCCAGCCGCGAATCACTTCGTACGCTGCTGCTCGGTGTCGATTTTGTCTGGCTCGAAGCCGAGTGCGCAAGGTACGAATACTTCTTCGATGTGATTCAGCAGTCGGTGCCAAACCTAGCCATTGTGTCACTGGATGCGGATAAGAATCGCGCGTTGCAGATGATCGGCGAACTGAGCATCGAACACCCGAACATGCCGATCCTGACCATCAGTCAGGATCACCAGGCACTCCTGCAAAGCCTGCAGCGCGGGGCGAAATACTTTCTAACGCATCCGGTTGGCCTCGAAGATATGCTTGCCGCCTTACGACGGGCGCTCGGTGAGGGTGCCGCGTCGATTGGCGATCAGCCAAGCATGAGCGGGATGTCCATGCGGGGCGCCAACGGGGTGACCTCGCAGATTATCGCGGTGGTTGGTTCACGTGGTGGTGTTGGCACTACGAGTTTGGCCGTCAATCTCGGGGCCACAATGAGCCTGGAGACGGGCTCCCCTGTGGCCCTCGTCGATCTCGACCTCGCCCTAGGTGATGCCGACATCGCGATTGAAGTCACAGGCATGGAGAACATCTCGATTGCCGACTTGGCTCGCAATATCGAACGCCTCGACATGAACTTCATGCGGCGTGCGATGGCCAAGCATGAAGGCACCGGTCTCGCCCTGCTGCGGCACCCGATGGAGATTCAGGAAGTCGGCGTGCTGCATGAAGGGCACATCGAACGCATCCTGAATTTGCTCCGCATCAGTTATCCGTATTTGATTCTTGATCTAAGCAAAGCGCTGTTGCCCACGGACTTGGTGGGCATGCGTATGGCCGACAAAATCCTGCTGGTGGCCCAACTGGAACTCAGCAGTCTGCGAAACGTCGTGCGATTGCTGCACCTGATGGGGCAGGAAGACAACCTGCTGGATCGTGTTCATGTGGTGATCAACCGCGTGGGGAACGATGCCATGGAGGAAGGCATCAGCCTCAAGAAAGCCGAGGAAGTGATTGGTCGGGAGATTTACTGGCAAGTACCAAACGATCCGAAGAGCATGATTTCTGCTCGAATCGCTGGTCAACCTTTGGTTACGCACAACCCGAAGTCGCGGGCACACCTTGCCATTGCCGGGTTGGCTCAGGTACTCGTCGGAAAGTCGGCGCCAAGCCCTGCGCCGGAACCAAAAGCCAAGTCGGGATGGAGTCTGTTCGGCAAAAAGTAATGGCCCGCATCACCACGATTGATTGACACCACGGAAGAGGCTGACGATGTCCCGATTGCAACAAGGAATTAGTAAGCTCAATAGCTTGAGTCATCAGGGTAATGGCGGCAGCGTGTCTCGCATGTCGACACCTAGTTTCAGTGGCTCGACGAGTGGCGGGGGGGGAACCGGCAAGAACTTTGAAGAACTGAAACGGCAGATTCACGCCAAGCTGGTGGAACGTCTTGACCTTGGCCGAGTGCGTGACCTCGCCAGCGATGCCGCTCGACGCGACATCCGCCGCGCGATTGAAGTGCTCTGCGATACCGAGAACCCGCTCCTCAACCGAATCGAACGCGAAAAACTCATCGAAGAAATTCTCGATGAGACTCTCGGCTTCGGGCCGCTCGAACCACTGCTGAAAGATCCGACCATCTCCGAAGTCATGGTGAACGGGCCGAAGAAGATTTACGTGGAGCGTCGCGGGAAGATCGAGAAGAGCGAAGTGGTGTTCCGCGATAACGATCACTTGCTGCAGATCATCGATCGCATCGTGTCGAAGATTGGCCGACGGGTGGATGAAACCAGCCCGTTGTGCGATGCCCGTCTGCCGGATGGTAGCCGGGTCAACGCGGTCATCCCACCGATTGCCCTCGATGGTGCTGCGCTCAGTATCCGCCGCTTCGGTGCTACGCCGCTGAAGTTGGAAGACCTCCTGAACTACAAAGCCTTCACGCCCGAAATGGCCATGCTGCTGGAAGGGGCCATCAAGGCCCGGCTCAACATTGTGATCTCCGGTGGTACTGGTTCTGGCAAAACAACTTTGCTCAACACGCTCAGCGCCTTCATCCCTGGTGATGAACGTCTGGTGACGATTGAAGACGCCGCTGAACTTCAACTGCAACAAGATCACATTGTGCGGTTGGAAACCCGCCCGCCGAACATTGAAGGCAAAGGGGCCATCCACACACGGGACTTGGTGAAGAACGCCCTGCGGATGCGGCCTGACCGGATCATCGTGGGGGAGTGCCGAGGCAGCGAAACACTCGACATGTTGCAAGCCATGAACACCGGCCACGCCGGGAGCATGACAACCCTGCACAGCAACACCCCGCGTGATGCTCTCGCCCGAATGGAAACGATGATCATGATGGCCGGGATCGAACTGCCCATCAAGGCCATGCGACAGCAGATCAGTTCCGCTGTGGATCTCATCATTCAGGTGAACCGCCTGCAAGGTGGCCCACGGAAGATGTGCAGCATCACGGAAGTGATGAACATGGAACAAGACATCATCATCATGCAGGAAATCTTCCGGTTCAAGCAACTGGGGGTGGATCAGAACGGCCGTGCCTTCGGCCAGTTTGAAGCAACCGGCGTTCGCCCGAGTTTCGTTCAACGCCTGGAACAGAAGGGCATCAAGCTCCCCTCAAACATGTTCACCGAACGTGTGTTGAGCCGGGACTAACACAGTCATCAACGGCCACAGACCAACGACGCCCCAGCACGACTCTCAACCTGGATCGACATCATGCCGACTCTTTTAATTGCCGGACTTGTAGGAATCCTCGTGGTGGGCATGATTATCGCCCTCACGATGGCCCTCTCGAAGCCGACCGATGCACGTGCTTCGGAACGCCTGGATGCACTTGTTGGTCGCAAGACGAGCAAGGACAGTTCCGCGGACATGCTGCTGAAGCAAGCGCTTCAGGAGGTGGACAAGAAGAACCTTCTTGATCGCCTGACGCCGACCATGCTCAACCTGCCGAAGATGATCGAGCAGGCCGACGCCAACGTGAAGCCCAGCACACTAGTGGGCATCGGCTTGCTGGCCGCTGCTGTCTGCGGCCCGTTAGCTGGTTTCTTTGTGAACATCTATGTCGCGCCGATTGTGGCAGGTGTCATGTTCATGGTGCCCTTCACCTGGCTGGTGATGAAGCGGAAGATTCGACTCAACGCCTTTGCCAACCAACTGCCCGAAAGTATGGAACTGGTGGCTCGTGCCTTGCGGGCTGGCCACTCTCTCGCTGCAGGCTTGCATGTGTGTGCTGAAGAAATGCCCGCTCCGATCTCCAAGGAGTTTGGCCGGGTCTACGAAGAGCAAAACCTGGGCGTGACCATTGAAGATGCCCTGAACAACTTGCTGAACCGCGTGCCCAACCTCGACCTGAAGTTCTTCGTTACCAGTGTGATTATTCAACGTCAAACCGGTGGCGACCTTGCAGAAATCCTTGACCGTATCGGCCACATCATCCGCGAGCGGATCAAGATTCTCGGTCAGGTGAAGGCACTCACGGCAGAAGGTCGATTGTCCGGCATCGTGCTCGTGGCCCTGCCCATCGGTTTGTTCATCCTCATGCTGTTCATGAAGCCCGACTACATCGAGTTGCTCTGGAAAGACCCAATGGGTGTGCAGATGTCGATCATGGCCATCGTGATGATGTGCATCGGTACCTTTGCCATCAAGAAGATTGTGGACATCAAGGTCTAACCTGACGAGAGTTCTCCGCTCACCCTGTGAGCGGCGTTTCCAAACTGCTCACGGAGTGAGCAGAGAACTCGCTTGCCATCCCTCTCACACTCACGCACAACCGGAGCCAGCGCCGTGTTCCTCCTTGCTTTTATCACACCTGAAATCTTGCTGCCGATCCTTGTGTTCGGGGCCATCGTTTGCATGACTTACTTCGGCTTGTCCGCACTTTCCAAGCGGAACAGCCAAGCCGAAGATCGGCTTAGCCGGATTGGTCGGCCAAAGTCCATGGACATGGATTCGCTCATCGACTCCAAAGTGAAGTTCGGCGGGCTCAAAGATGCCTTCTCGTCGTTGGGTGCTTCAATGCAACCCAAGTCGGAGCTGGAGCAGAACGGTCTGAAAGTGAAGCTCGCCAACGCGGGCTTCCGCAGCGAGGCCGCCTCGACGATCTACCTCGGCTTGCGTTTGGCCACCATGGCTATCTGCTTGATACCGACCCTCATTTGGGCGACGGTGGCGAAAGGCTTCACCCTCGACGCCCTGTACTACATCGTGTTCGTTACCGGTGTTGGCTTCTACGTCCCGAACATCGCCTTGACGCTCATCATCAAAGACCGCAAGCAGAAGATCTTCCTCTCGCTGCCTGATGCACTCGACTTGTTGGTGGTGTGCGTGGAATCCGGTTTGGGCCTTGATGCAGGCTTGCGGAAAGTGACCGAGGAGATGAAGGATCACGCTAAAGTGATTTGCGAAGAACTGTCACTGGCGAACCTTCAACTGCAAATGGGTCGACCACGCCGCGAGGTGCTGCACGACCTCGGTGTGCGTACTGGTGTCGACGATGTGAAGAGCCTAGCCGCGATTCTGATTCAAGCGGACCGCTTCGGTGCGAGTATCGCCCAAGCCTTGCGGGTGCAGTCGGATTCGATGCGAACCAAGCGTCGTCAAGCGGCGGAAGAAAAGGCCGCCAAGACGGCGGTGCAACTCATCTTCCCGCTGGTGTTGTTCATCTTTCCGGCCATCTTCGTGGTGCTGGTTGGCCCGGCAGCCATCCAGATTCAGAAGAACCTGCTCAGCAAGATGGGTGGCTAAGTCAGTATTAGCAAGCGAAAACGCACGAGGAGAGAATAGACCGTGACTATTCTCTCCTCGTGCGTTTTCGCTAGTACCAGTTCACTTCTACTTCTTCGCCATCACGCGGGCCACTTCGGCACAGTCCTTGTCGCCACGACCACTGAAGCACAGCACCACCACTTCGTCCGGCCCGCGGCGGGCGGCTTCACGGATCGTCTCCACCACGGCGTGAGCGGTCTCCAGTGCGGGTAGGATTCCTTCGAGTCGACCGCACAGGTGGAAAGCGTCCAACGCTTCGTCGTCTGTCACGCTGGTGTAGCTCACCCGGCCGTTGTCTTTCCAATAGCTGTGCTCCGGCCCCACGCCAGGGTAATCGAGTCCAGCGCTCACGGAATGCACGTCCGCCGTTTGGCCATCGGGGTCTTGCAGCACATAACTGAAACTGCCGTGCAGCACACCGGGTGCGCCGAACGTGAGGGTGCTGGCATTTTCCCCGGCTTTGTCCGAGTGGCCACCAGCCTCCACGCCGATCAGTGACACCTCGTTGTCATCCACGAACGGATAGAACATGCCCGCCGCGTTGCTACCCCCGCCAACGCAGGCCACCACGGCATCAGGCAGTTGGCCGATGTCGTCCAGGCACTGCTGCCGAGTTTCCACGCCGATCACGCTTTGGAAGTCCCGCGTCATCATAGGAAAGGGGTGCGGCCCCACCACGCTGCCAATGATGTAGTGCGTGTGTTCCACGGTACTCATCCACTCGCGCATGGCTTCGTTCGTGGCATCCTTCAAGGTCTTAGATCCGCTCTCCACGGGGAAAACTTCCGTGCCCATGGCTTTCATGCGGAAGACATTGAGCTCCTGTCGGCGGATATCCTCGACACCCATGTACACCCGGCACTTCAAGCCGAACAACGCCGCCGCCGTGGCACTGGCCACGCCGTGCTGTCCAGCACCTGTCTCGGCGATGATCCGCTTCTTGCCCATGCGCACCGTTAGCAGCGCTTGACCAATCGCGTTGTTGATCTTGTGGGCACCGGTGTGGTTGAGGTCTTCTCGCTTGAGGTAGATGCGTGCCCCACCGGCATGGGCCGTCAAACGCTCGGCGAAGTATAACCGACTGGGCCGACCGACGTACTCATTCAGGATGCGATGGAAGTTCGCCATGAACGCTTTGTCGAGCTTGGCACTTCGATACTCGCGGTCGAGTTGATCCAGCGCAAACATCAGCGTTTCGGGCACGAACCGCCCGCCGTAGGGGCCAAAGCGCCCCAAGGCATTTGGCACGGCAGAGATCATGGGTTCAAGCAGAGTGGGCATTGGTCGCATTCCTGAGCCAAGCTGTAGCAATGTTTAGGTAAGTATAGGCAAACCGTGTGTGATACGATTTGGCAACTTTGGCACCAGGAGCATCTTCATGTTCGGACTCTTCAATCAACGTCAGCCACAGACAAAAGTGCAACGTACCGTGCGCCTGGGCCTCATTCAACTCGATGATCGCATCGTCCCCGCGGTGGTCAGTGTCGTGCCAACGTCGCAACCGGCCGATGGAGCCATCACGTTCTACAAGCTCTCAAGTGCCATCACGGCCGCCGGAATGAATGGCACCGTCACCATCCAAGGTGGGGCCACGCCGGAACAGGGCACTGTGGCAGTAGCCATCGATAGTCTCACGATTCAGGGCGACCCGAACTTACCGGCCACGGCGCTGCCAGCGTACACGCTCAGCGTCACGTCGCAAATGGTCACGTTGCGGAACTTGAACCTCACGTCGGTAAGCTTCGCTGCCCCGGCGACGGGCGAAACGGTCACTCGCAGCCTCGTCGGCAGCCTCACGGTGGCCGTCTCCACGACCGGCAACAATGCGAACATGTTTACCTACAACACCTTCACCGGGCCAGTCAACATCGGCGGCAACAGTACGGCGACCAGCCCGAATAACGACGTGGTGTCGAATAACGCCTTTAGCTCCACCAACACCTCGGGCACCATGCTTTATGTTGTGAACGTGAACGGTGCAACCGTAGCGAACAACACGTTCGACGGGAGCGC
>JBBRME010000055.1:0-23537 GCA_038230995.1 Gemmatales bacterium | reverse complement strand
GCCGCTGGTGGAATCTCAGCAAGCAGAATCACAGCAATAGCTCCCAGGCCGATCACGAGAATCTTGGCAGCAGTCGCGATGTTTTTCACGTTCGGGTCGGCTTCAAAGAGGGAAGCCGTGAGCACAATGTCCACGGCCGATTTCAGGTTCGGGTTGTCCGCTGGTGGGAAGACGACCTGATCGGCGGCGGCAAAGGTTTTCTCGTCGCCGTTCTTCACCTTGGAGAGAATCCCCGTGGCCGTGCTGAAAGCAGTTTCACCCGCGAGACCTGCGTAGATCGCAAAGATCTCATCGCGGATTTCACCGCCGAACAAGCCCGTTGTGTTCTTCACACACTTCAAATCCTTGATCTTGATCTGTTCAATCTGAGGAACAGTTCCGGCTTGCGGCTGTGGCGCTGTGGAACGATTAACGAGTTTCAAACCGATGTTCCTTCCCAAGGTTTTCACGAAATCAGTCGTCACCGGTGTCTTGCCATCAACGAGTTTTGCTGAGGTGCCAAGCATTCGTTCGCGAATCTGTTTCGGCTGATCATCAAAGTTCTTCTCGAAGTCGATCAGGAGCTGCTTCGGCATGGACTTGAGTTTGTTGAACGCCGCGATTTCGACTTTCGACTCGGCCTTAGCCCCGGAGTTGAACCGCTTAACGATTTGAATCATGCCTGCAAAGAGGGCGTTCCCCTCCTTTGGGGTCTTCGTGAGTGTTCGATCCAAGAAGTCCTTGCGTCGATCCGCGTTGAACTTGTTGTCCTTCGATTCCTTGATGCCTTTCGGCGGTGCCTTCGGATTTTCCACAGGTTGGCCCTTGATCGATTGGCCATCATTGCCGGTGCCCTTCAGCCCGTTGAGTACGCGTTGATCCTTGAGGGTGGTCGGTGTTATTCCCTTCTGTTGGCGTGCGCCTGCAACAAAGCCATCGTGATCGACGACCCAACCGAACACGACTGAATCTGTCGTGCTGTTATCCTCGGCCCGGTATAACCCAGCCACGGGGTTGTCGCCCACGGCAAGAGCCGTGAAGGTGTATGGTTTGTCGCCCACAGTCATGGTGCCCGTCAACTTGGTGGCGGAGATCGTTGCGGAGAGTGTGTTGGTTTGAAGCGATTTGCCATCACAGTCGCCTTTCATCCAACGCGACGCCTTGGCCGTGAAGTCTTCATCTCCGCTACAAACGTAGGCGATGAAGGACTTCCCATCGCAGACGATGCCGATGCGTGCCGAATCCGGTGCTCCATCCAGCTTGCCCACAAAGCTCGTACCCGGCGTGACCTGCGGTTCTTCTGCAAAGACATCGGCTGGCGTTAAAGCCACCAGCGAAAATAGCAAGCCTGCGATTGTGGCGAATCCCACCCATGAGCAGATTCGACGTTTCAGATGTACCGTCATCATTATTCTCCAGATGTGGTTGAGGACGACCACGGCGTTAGGGCGAACGGACAGGAACTTGGGGTTGCCGGAGTTTCGGCACCACACATCAGTTTCATCGCGGTGCTCTTACGCGTCGGGCGACATTTACTGCAAACAGCCGTGGAATCTTGAGTGATCAAAACGAATCGTGTAGGTTGAAGGCATGAGTGTCACGCCCGCCGGAGACAGTCTGCTCACGTCGCAGTCCCTTCTGGGCTTGGCGCGGACACACGATCCGATGGCGTGGGAGCGTTTGGTGCGGGTCTACAGCCCGGCGATCTTCGGGTGGGCCAAGCGTGTCGGTCTTGATGATGAAGACTCCGCCGATGTGGTGCAGGAAGTATGGATCGGTGTCAACCGTGGGCTGGAGAACTTCCGGCGTGACCGACCAGCCGATACGTTCCGCGGTTGGCTTTGGACGATTACACGGAACAAAATCGGCGATCTTTTTCGATGGCGTGAGGATTCTGCAGTCGCTTGCGGTGGTACGGATGGTGTGCGTCTGCTGCAGAATGTTCCAGAGGTGGAACCAGCCGACGACTCGGCGACAAGCTCGTCGGACATTTTTCAGCAAGCGCTCGACATCATTCGCAAAGACTTCCAAGAACCAACATGGCAGGCCTTCTGGCGTATGGTGGTGCTGGGTCAGCCGGCCCGTGAAGTCGCCTCTCAACTTTCCATGGCACCGAACGCCGTTCACCAAGCCCGCTTCCGAGTTCTGCAACGCCTGCGGAAAGAATTGGTCGACTTGGGCATTGATAACGATCCATCATTTGCCACGATCTTGCCGTCCGAGTAAGCGCCCTGCGATGTCTACCAGAGAGGGCCTCATGAAATCACTCTGCTTGACCGACGAAACACTGACCCGCTATGCAATTGGCACGTTGGATGAACAAACAGCGTCTGATGTCGATGGCCACTTGGCCGACTGCGAACATTGCCTGAACACGTTGGATCAGATCGGCAGTACTCAAAAAACACAAAATGCCAGCCTCCCGACTCATCCTGTCGCACTCCAACGGGCCGTCGCTGCGGCCCTGCAACAACAGGAAAACTTCAGCTCGCAAGAGAGTCCGCCAACCATTCCAGGCTACTGTCTGCTCGAACGCATCGGCCAAGGCGGCATGGGTACGGTGTACAAGGCCACTCACCTGCGCTTGGATAAAACCGTAGCCATCAAGTTCTTGCGGCGTGGCCGTGGTCAGCACACAGAGGCCATTCGTCGATTCGAGCAGGAGATGCGTGCCGTTGGTCGGCTGAATCATCCCAACGTGGTGAGTGCAACCGATGCAGGTGAGGTGAATGGCATCCCGTATCTGGTGATGGAGTACATCGACGGCATCGATCTGCATCGACTGGTGAACGATCGCGGGCCGTTACCGTTGGAGACAGCGAAGAGCTATATCGTTCAATTGGCCAACGGTCTTGCCGCGGCCCATGCCGTCGGCATTATCCATCGCGATGTCAAGCCATCCAATGCCATCCTGACCACCGCTGGGCAAGTCAAGCTGCTTGACCTGGGATTGGCACTGCTGCCGAATCGAGAGCCGGAACACGTTGATTCAATCGACATCGATAACGATGACGAACCCGTGACGCAGACTGGCCGCGCGATGGGCACCAAGGCCTACATGGCCCCGGAACAAGCTAACGATGCACACAACGCCGGGGCACAGGCCGACATCTACGGTCTTGGAGCGACCCTGGTGTTCCTGCTCACTGGCAGAGCGCCAACAGAAAATGTGGAATACCCATCAGAGATCGACGTTTCTGTCTGGAAGCGACTGCTGGCTGTACTTCCTTCCGACCGCTATGAAAGCGTTGGCCATGTCTCGAAACACCTCAACCCAACACCGAAGTTCGTTTCAGCAAAGTCGGCTGTCCTGTGGTTTTTGATGGCCGCCCTGTGCGTGTTCGCCGCAGTGGGACTTGCACTATTCCTTCGGAATTGGAACTCGAAGGATAGCCCAGCGGTTCCTTCATCGATGGAAGAATTGCGACTTGCACCATCGCCCGCTGCATGGCCGTTCGATGTGGCCCGCGCCAAGCAGTTACAGCAAGCCTGCGCCGACTTTTACAAACTGCCAACACACTTCGATGACCGACTGGGGATGAAGTACATCCTGATACCGCCGGGTGAGTTTTCACTACCGCCAGAGTATTCAACAACAATCACGAAGCCCTACTACATGGCCGTTGCAGAAGTCCCTGTCGGGCATTTCAAATTCTTCGCAACGAACCGCAACTACATCTCGGAAGCTGAGCAACCGGGCCTCGGTGGCACTGTACCCAACAAGCATGTGCCATCAAAAGCCAACGAAAAATACACGTGGAAGAACCCCGGCTACGAAACGAGTACCGATCAGCATCCCGTGACCCAAGTGAGTTGGAATGATGCCAAGGCCTACTGTGAATTCCTGAGTGCCACCAGTACCCATACCTTTCGCTTGCCGACGGAAGCCGAATGGATTTGGGCTGCCGCCGCTGGTCACGGCAACAGTGAATTCTCGCAACAAGACCATCTCGAACAACTTGGATGGTTCGCCAAGAACACGAAGCAGCCGCAACCGATCCAACAACTCCAGCCCAATGCCTTCGGCCTATTCGACACCTTTGGAAATGTGAGTGAGTGGTGCCAAGATTACTACGGAGACTACCCGCAAGGCCGTTTTGAAAACTACCGTGGCCCTGCGATGCATCCCAAGGACTGGCATGTGCTGCAGGGTACGGCCTACTTCAGCGTCGTCACACAGCGTTGGAAACGCTGGCGTAGCAACTCCTGTGGTGCCCAGGTGGGTTTTCGCGTTGTACGTGAATTGCAGTGATGATCGACGAGTCCATGTCGTGCCAATACGGGCTAAAATAGCTGCGGAGGACAAGTGTTGGTTTCTGAACCTCTGTCTGCCTATCTCTGTGTCTGTCGTATGGTCTAACCGGGTCGAATCATGCTGTCGCGGATGAGCCGGTTAAGCAGGGCGGGGCTGACAATAAGGTGTCACTCGCTGACATCTCATTGTCACTCTCGGTCTTCTTCATCAAGTCATAACCCAATTGCCGCATCGTCCCTTCCTTCATAGGCACCGTGCGGAAGCTGGTGACTTTGGAAGAATCGTTGTACCAAAAAAGAACTGCGTTGAACTTCCCTAAGTCGATGGCGAGAATGGTGTCCAGAGCAGGTTCCGGAGTTGAAAACAGGAACTCGACGGGCACCCGTCTAGGCAGCCAATCAACCAAAACGGTCTGCATAGATTCTTTCGACGGCAGGAGGGCATTCCGATGAGCGACAGTCAACACGCGGAACATATCGTCTGGGACGCCCCTGGTGGCGTACAGATGTCGCTCATTCCCGAGCCGGACGGGTCGTTGCAGATAGACGTGCGGGACGGAATGGTCAGAGTTGTCGGAAAGCACTGCCGACACTCTCAGGGCGAGGACGCCAGAAAGCCGAAGGACGTGGCCCACCAGGTTCTGGCGGAAGTGGACATGACAATCATCACCCCCCGATGCCAGATCACTTGGAAAAGCGACGTGGCATCGGGGGACACCGAGGTGAGGTAGCGTAGGCCCGGCCGAACCTCGCGCCGCACCAGACGGCGGGGCATGATTCGTTTCTGATAGAGCAAGGTTCAGTAGCCCCGCGGCAGAGAAGCTAAGTCGTTGCGCGGGTAGAGGCTTCAGTTGTGAACCAGACGCCACCATTCGACGAATCGCTTGTCGCTTTTATGAATGCACTCGACGTGCACGGTTTTAGCACGGATCTGTTGTGGGTGTTCCGCGAGGATGTGACCAACTGTATGCGCGACTATTGGATCCGCGAACCGGTTCCGTTTGCAAATTCTACGCTGGCCCGCGATTACTTCGAGTACGGCCGTAGGCAGGGGCGGGGCGTTACGATGGAGGTGGCTTGCCGGTTGGCTGGCCGATCTGTTTGCTACGTGTGGGTGCCGGAAGACGATGAAGACGCTAGTTATTCGATGCAGAGGCCTATCAAACTATTGATGCCCGTTGAACCGGTCGAAGGCTTCCTGGTACAGTCAGGTCTGCGATGGTGGTGGCTGCAGTGGTATGCCCGGTTGCGTCGCTGCGAACGGTTCGCCGATAGGTTGCCGTTGAAGGCCGAGGCCAAGCGGCGAACGACTTGCTGAACCGGACTGCCGGGTCATAGGTTGGGTCTAGTGCGTCAGTCGTCTTGGTGCGGGCGCGATCCTAGGGCTGTGAAATCCATGATCCGAGCCACCAGCCTTGCTGTTCCCTATCAGACTGCGTTTACGAACGGGTCGAATCATGCTGTCGCGGATGTGCCGGTTGAGAAGGGCGGCGCGGGTCAGGGGTTTGGCCCGCATGAACTGTTAGAGGCGGCCTTCGCCACTTGCCTGACGATGACCGTCCAGATGTGTGCCGCCAAGCACGAACTTCCACTCCTTGGGGTGCAGTGCGAGGTAAGAATGGATCGCTCAGTACCGAACACCGTCACACTGAATTATTCCTTGACGTTCGATGGCCCCTTAAGCGATGTCCAAGACGCCCAACTCCGCGAGGCGGCGAGCCGATGCCCCGTGGCGCGAACTCTGAGCGGGACGATTGCTCTCCAGCCACTGATGCCAATCGTGCAACGTCCGGAGGGGTTGGAATGAAGGGCCGAGAAAGCGGTATGCCCGACGAGTCGTACTGGGAGACGTTCTTCAGCCCGGCATGCATGGTTGCAAAGCTCGACTGTACCGGTTCGTGCGGTGATGTTGTCGAGTTCGGTTGCGGGCACGGGACGTTTACAATCCCGACGGCCAAGCTGGTTGAGGGGCGTGTGATCGCGCTGGACATCGAAGCGGATCTGGTTGCCTCGACTGCACTCAAGGCGGACGCAGCCGGGTTGTCCAACGTGGTCGCTGAGGTTCGGGACTTTGTTGCGGACGGGTGCGGGGTGCCGGATAGCACAGCCGGGTATGCCATGCTGTTCAACATCTTGCACATCGACAATCCGGTTGGATTGCTACGCGAGGCCTATCGGTCGTTGGCTCCCGGCGGAACGGTGGGTATCATCCACTGGCGAACAGATGTCGAGACGCCGCGAGGCCCGACGATGCCGATCCGTCCAACTGCCGAGCAATGTCGGGCTTGGGGTGAGACAGCGGGGTTCGTGTTCGTGCGGTACGAGTCGCTTTGCTGTTGCTCTTGGCATTGGGGTCTGGTCATGCGTCGGCCAGCACAAACGCCATGACAGCAACTCAGAAACTGCAGTGCATAGAAAACCGCTCTCTGTCGCTAAGCTTCGTTCGCGTCTCGCAAGACATGCACTGTTCGACTTACTTCCTTGAGCTGTCATGCGTCGGTAACTTGAGCACGCTGGCGTCGGTCATGTTCTCCACAATGTAATCGAGAGCGTGGGATGCTGATTCACCCAGGCCCTTTTGATAGATCGGCGGATACACTTCGTGCCGGATGGCCAAGAACGCCTTCACCACGGCGGGGTCGAATTGCTTGCCACTTTCGCGTTGGAGCACCACATCAATATCAATCGGCGAGCGTGCCGGGCGATAACGCCGGGCCGACATCATCGCATCGCACGCATCGGCCACGGCCAGAATGCGGGCAATCAACGGGATTTGCTCACGAGCCAAGCGGTCGGGATAACCTTCGCCATCCCAACGCTCGTGATGATGACGCACGGCTGGGCGTAACCGATCAAATGGCTTGATGCTCGACACGATCCGTTCACTGAGGACCGGATGCTGCTGCAATTCTTCGAGTTCCTCGCGATTCAATCGGCCAGGCTTCTGCAACACATCATCGCGTAAGCCAATGTTGCCGACGTTCAGCAGGAGTGCCGCAAGATACACGTCGCTCTTGATGGCTGGCGACAGTTCCATTTGAGTCGAGATGAGCGTAGCGATGCGGGCGACACGCTCGCTGTGCCCAGCGGTAAACGGGTCTTTTGCATCAATGATCGTGGTGAGGCTGTGCAGCAAGCCCATCAAAAGCTGTTTGGTTCCCGCCAGCGATTGTGCCCGTTGGGAGAGCAGCATCTTCAAAGTCAGCCGGGCCATCTTGACATCAGTCTCGGCGAATGGTCGATCCGCTTCGAAGTTCATCGCCACCACGGCACCGTTGGTGCGGGCCGACTGACAAATCAGCGCGGCCATTGGCTCGCCCACGTCTTGCGGGTCGGGGTTCTTCCACACGGCAACATCGTGTTCTGCTGGTACGCGCTCCAGCAAGCGTTTGGCGAAGCTGGCACAAGCAGCCGTCGAGTAAGCAACTTGCCCGACCACGGCCAACGCCTGACCAGACGACCGCGAATACCAAAACGCCACGTCGGCACTCACGGCTTCCGCTAAAGCCTCGACAGTTGCATGAATCGACGTGGTGGTGCTCGTGGCACCGGTAAGGGTTTGCAGTAACCCATCCAGAATCGTCCACGGATCACGCCGAACGGAACGCGATGATCCATCAGACGAGCTTGAACTCATCAACATGAAACTACCCTCTCACCTACAGAATGGGTCAGCACGAACCGGTCGAGTTCAAGCTGTGCAATGGGGGTGAGCTAGCCCATCCGTCATAGGATATCGAATTGTCGTACCGAAGTCACAGGTAAGGGATTGAGATACCCAGGCCAGTGGCCCAGGATGTATCAAGTGCCCACATCGCGAAAAACCACGGGGTTGGCAGAAAGTGGTTAAGCCGGGGAACACACAGAGACGATACAAGTTGCGTTGACGGAGTGGACAGCACAAACTGCTCCAACCCGGCAACCCGTTGTAGTTCGCGCACGGATGCGGCTGCAATGTGCCCCCCGGCTGTGGTTGGGCGATCCTCGCCTCCCCCTTGGTGCGGTGTCGCCCAACCCAGCTTTTTCAACACCCTCATGGATGAGGATTCCGACCATGCGTCGCGTTGCCGTTCTTTCTGCCTTGTTCGGTTTGCTCGTCGCGGGTCTTGGTTGCAAAAGCACCGTGACCGGGACACACGACTGTACCTACGATCCATCCAGCGCCCAAATGCCTGTGCTTGACGGAAGTCCATCCGTCGTCACGGTTGGTAGCCCGATTCTCAGTGGCATGGTCACCAACCCAGGCAAGTAAGTGCTGAAGTAACACAAAAGCACGCGGCGATGGGAGCATGGATGCTCTGATCGCTGCGTGCTTTTTTTGTTTGAGTGGAGTGAAGGAGAGTCGAACTCCTGACCTCTGCATTGCAAGTGCAGCGCTCTACCAATTGAGCTATCGCCCCGAGTTACCGCAAATCAAAGGCACATGATGTGCCATGCAGGTTCACACATTTTCGGTGAAGGCCACAACGACCCATCGCCAGAGTTTCGCGATACAACCAGCGTTCAGTATCTACCGCAATGATGGTTCAACCTACTATACCTTTGTGAAACTCTCAACGGTGCGGCTGTGACAACCATCCAGGATGACTTGGAAGACGACGAAGACTCGCTGCCGTTACGGGAGTTGGTGCGGATTGCAGGAGGGGCGTGCCACGATTGCCGTACGAACTACAGCGCGCGTGAAGCCGTGTGGAGCATCGCCCTGGGTTTCAAAAACGCCCCACGGTGTTTGAACTGCCTCTGCCTGCGACTCGACCGCACTCCGGACGACCTGCAAAGCTCCTTGACGGAATACGTTCAACGCCGTGAATGTTACCTGCGGGCTTGGCGGCAGGCGGAGGTCATGGATCAACAAAACCCCACTCAACGGACTGCCCCAATGATTCAGCAAGCAGAAGAAGACAACACGCCAACGGATACCACAGCCGAGGCCGTTCACTGGGATGCTGGCGACCTTGGCTGCGGCGATTTAGTCATGCAATTGCGGATACGATTGAAGAAGATGACAGCGGGCAGCGTCTTGACTGTGGTGGCTACCGATCCGGCAGCACCGGAGGACATCCCGGCGTGGTGCCGCATGACCAGCCATACACTGTTGAAGGCCGAACACCCCAGTTACACCATCCGTCGAAAAGAGGACTGAGTCATGCCCGGCAAGTTCACCGTGACCCTGACATACGCCAAGGACAACGCCGACAAAGCCACGGTGGCCTTTGTGATTGCCAACGCAGCACTCGCTTCGGATAAGGACGTGGTGGTGTTCCTCACGGTGGAAGGCGTGCGGCTGGCTCAACAAGGCTTCTCGGACGACATTGCCGAGGAAGGCTTTGCCCCGCTTAAACAACTGATGGAGAACTTCGCGGAGGCTGGCGGAAAGATCTACGTCTGCTCGCCGTGTTTCAAACGCCGCAAGTTGGATGAAACAAAGTTGATTCCGGGTGCGCTCATCGTCGGCGGGGCGAAACTTGTCGAGTTCATGGGCGAGAGCTGCCCGAGCATGTCGTTCTAGTTTCTTGTTGGTTCTCCGCTCACTCCGTGAGCGGGGGAATTGCAACCGCCCACGGAGTGTGCGGAGAACTCTCAGGCCAACTCTTGATGACCACCTGGCTCGATCAGCACCCGTTCACCCCACAGGCCAGCTTCGATGGCGGGGATCTCGACTGTGGCAACGGACTACTGCTACTCATCCGCAAGCACATTGACCCACTCGACGCAGGGCAGATTCTGGAAGTACGCTCAACGGATTCCACCGTCGAGGTGGAACTGCCGTCGTGGTGCCGATTGACAGGCAATGAACTCGTCTCGGCCATGAAAACGGAGAACGTTCGCAGCTATTTGATTCGCAAGCGGGGGAGTGTAGCTCACCGTGAGGGCGAGGCTCCTGCCGAGCCACGGACTGAAGCGGCTCGGCAGGAGCCTCGCCCTCCCATCAAGCTTGTACCACTCCCACCGTTCGCTGTCATGGGCGTGGGTAGTTGGCCCCGACCTGCCTGGCTTTTGCGAGAGTTGCACGACAGGCTGAGTGGCCGACGGAGCGAAGAAGATTTTCAGCTCGCGGCGGATGATGCGGTGCGTCTGGCCGTGACGGCCCAGGAACGGGCCGGTGTGGATGTCGTGACCGATGGCGAACAGCGGCGCGACAACTACGCCAGCTTCGTAGGTGGGCGGCTCGACAATTGCCAGCTCATCCCGATCACGGACCTCCTTCCCTACGTCACCGATCCGGAGAAATTTGCCGAAGAGTTACGGGCATTGGATGTACCCGCTGAGCAAGTTCGCCACCCGGCTGTGTTCGGCAAATTGAAACGAAGTCGACCATTGGCTGTGCATGAATTCGAGCGGTTGCGTGGAATGACCAACAAGCCCGTGAAGATTGCGCTGCCCGGGCCGTACCTGTTGACAAGAACGATGTGGCTCGATTGCGTTTCGGACAAGGCCTACCCCACCCGCGAAGAACTGGCCACGGACATCGTCCGCGTGCTGAGGGAAGAGCTGAGCGAACTCTTGGCGGCCGGTGTCGCACTTGTGCAGTTTGATGAACCCGTGCTGACCGAAGTGGTGTTTACGCGCAATACTGGTGGCCGGTCGTTCATGTGTGGCACACTCGGCGAACGTGGGAACACGGCCGACGAATTGGTCTTCGCCGGTGAGTTGATCCGTGCTGTCCTTGCTGGCTTCCCTCAAGATCGCCTGGCCTTGCATGTCTGCCGGGGGAATTGGAGCCGCGATGAGACATTGGCGCTCAGCGGCCCCTATACTCCCTTGATTCCACTGTTAGCCACGCTACCGGTTGGCGTCTTCTTACTTGAGATGGCCACCCCCCGTGCGGGCGAACTGGAGCCACTGCGAGATTTGCCGAAGAGTGCCAAGATTGGCCTCGGTGTGGTGAATCAGAAGTTGGATGCGGTGGAATCCGTAGAACAAGTTTTGGCAAAGGCCGAAGCTGCCGTGGCAGTCTTCGGCCCGGAACGAGTGTTCCTGAACCCGGACTGCGGGTTCGCCACATTTGCGGATAATCCGTTGGCGTCTGCTGAAGTCGCACAGCGGAAGTTGGAAGTGATTGGTCTTGCTGCCCGCGCGTTGCGGGCAAAGTATCAAGTGGGATAATCCCCGGCGCGTGTCGTCTGGGATTGGCGGTCGTCACCCACCTCAACCGCGAGAGTGAACTTCGTGTTCCTCTCCTGAGGAGTTCGTGATGACAATGCGGAACAGACGACCGCGCGCCGGTTTCACACTGATCGAGTTGCTGGTGGTGATTGCCATCATCGCCATCCTGATCGGCTTGTTACTTCCGGCCGTACAGAAAGTTCGCGAAGCGGCTGCCAAGATGCAGTCTGCTAACAACCTGAAGCAAATCGGCCTCGCAGCTAACAACTACTACAGCACGTACGACAGCTTTCCGCCGATGTTTGGTTCGACCACAAGTGGCACGACCAACACGGCTGGTGGCTCGGTGTTCTATCACCTCCTGCCGTACGTCGAGCAGGAAAACGTCTACCGCTTGGGTGTCGATGCCTCACGCTCGCTGCCGTTGAAGGTGCTACAGGCACCAATGGATCGCACCTACCCAGCCGGTGGTGTGTACACCGTGAAACTCTCGGGTGCACAAGGCTCGTTTACTTTCCCAACGCTGTACCCCAACTGGGCGAGCACGTCAAACACCACTTGGGGCGTCAGCAGTTACTCCGCGAACTGGCAGGTCTTTGGCGACACCCCGGCGAAGATATCCAAAATCAGCGATGGCCTGTCGAATACGTTCATCTTCGGTGAGAAGTACTCCACGATGCAAGGTGGACCATACGGAGCTTGTGCCAACTTATGGGGCTACGGCGTCGATCCACGTTCCATCCCAACCGATTTCAACCCGCCGCTCGGGGCAAACCAATATCCGGGAGAAGCACAATGGGCAAACACGGTTGTGTCCGGTTCGCTTTACGACAGTCCGTATCACCCGCGTAATGGCTATGTGAATCGTGGTGGTGCTGTCCTTGGAACTTGGCCGTTCACGCAGCCTTGGAAGTGCCGCTGCATGCGGAAGCCGGAATTCGCCCCACTCATCACCAGTGTTCATCCTCAGAAATCACAAGGTTTCACGCAGGCCGGAATCCAGATCGCCATGGCCGATGGAAGTGTTCGCTTCGTGAGTTCCAACGTGACCGACGAGACCTGGGTGCCGATTGAAACACCGGACTTCGGTGAAGTCAACCAACCGTAACTTTTACACGGATCATTTCATTCTGTTCGAGGCATCACGATGTCTTGTCGATCTCTCTTGATTTGCTGCATCGTGGTGCTGGCCTGTGGTTGCACACCGCAAAGCCCGAGCGGGTTGCAACTTGGCGATGTTTGCCAGCCGGAAATCCTGTTTGCACCAGATGGCCCTTGGACCGCTGGTACCAAAGTGTCGATTGGCATGTTGATCAAACTCGAGCGGACGAGAAATGGATCGAACTACTTGGCTGATGCGGATGTGGTGCCGGAACAGATCACGATGATGGCCACAATCACGTTTTTTGATGGCAGACGAAGGATGGGTGAACCGCTTGAGGTGCCATTCGTGCGCGACTGCTGAGGCGACGGCCGTTTCCTTGCCTCGGTCGAGGCACCGATCATCGTCCCGGAGGGTGCCATCCATGCCCGTATCGATGGCACGTTCAGCTACCCGGACAAACGAGTCACGTTCAAGTCGGCCAGTTGCGAGATACCCATCCGCTAGCAGTTGAAGTGAATTAGGGCATGGGGTTGTTCAGCACCTTCACAGCAGGGCTGAGAGTGACATCGTAGTTAACATTTTCCGTCCGTTCCTTGCCCTTTTTGCTACGCAAAGTGAGTTTGACTTCACAGCGCACCACGGCTGCGGCGTCTACGTATGTTGCGTTGCCCATCTGGAAGTCAACCAGTTTCTCACCTGCGGACCAGAAGGCTTCGTTGAACTCTATTGGTGGAGTTTTCGTCGCCAGTTCTCCAGGCTTGCCACCGGCTTTCCACACTTCCAGTGCAGACTGAACGTGCCCCTTGGCTTCATCCACTTTCGCCGCTGGAAACCCGCACCCGATGCAGAAGACCAACGCGGCACCCATGAGCAATCTTGCGTACATTTCTCACCCCATTTCTTGGTCTCAAGGAGGCCACATCAACTCTCGAACTCGAGTGAACGAGCAACGCCTGAATTCTACGGTAACCGTGTACAGTGAAGACGCCGCCGACGGACTTCTATTCATGGGCAACTCTTCCAATTGTTGGCGAAGCCGAACGAAACAAACCCCGTCTTGCGTCGTGTTGCAACCGTTGCTATTGCCGGTGCCATGTGGAAGTTTCGCGCAAGCATTCTGGTGCTGGGGTTGAGCGTGTTTGCCGTCGGGTGCAGCAACCGCCCGTTGGCAGGTACGCTCGATTGGTTGTCGCCAAGCAAAGTGCGCTACAAGGCGAATCCGGACTCGAAGCCTGCGGGTATCGATCCCTTCGAGCCAGTTCTTGAGCGAGATCGAGACGCACCACGTGATCGATCACGGGATCGCGGCGGGTTGCCACGCCTGAACGAGCCGTTTCGCCCAAGCGAGACCGAAGTTCCGTTCAAGCGAGAGGGGTCACCACGTGGCCGACGGGGTGGTGAGAGCTTACTGCCCGAACCGCTGCCGGTGCCGAACTTCGGGCAATAGCCGTTGATAAGCGCTACAATGATCGAAGCGCAGCCGAGACGATGCCATGAGCGAACCGATCATCAGCGAAGATACCCGTCGAGACGAACGCATCCCTCCGGGGCAGGTACTCACCCGCAAATGGCCGGTGCTGCACGAGGGCGAAGTGCCCGACTTCGACCCGGCCACCTGGAACTTCAGCATCTTCCCCAAGCCGTTCATCGCTGAAAACAAAAGCTGGACATGGGACGAATTCTGCGACCTGCCGCGGGTGAAGGTGTATGCCGACATGCACTGCGTGACCCGTTGGAGCAAGCTCGACAACCTGTGGGAAGGCGTAGCCACCAAGGAACTGTTGAAGCACATCGACCTGAAACCCGAAGCCAAGTTCGTGATGGTGCATTGTGAATACGGCTTCACCACCAACCTGCCCATTGACGACTTCTTTGACGACGACGCGGTGCTGGCACTCCAGCACAACGGGCAGGATCTCACACCGGACCACGGCTACCCGCTGCGGTTGGTCATCCCCAAGCTCTACGCGTGGAAGAGTGCCAAGTGGGTTCGTGGCATCGAGTTCCTCGAAGCCGACCGCCCCGGCTTCTGGGAGCAATGGGCCCACGGCGGCTACCACATGCGTGGCGACCCGTGGACCTTAGATGAGAGCGGCGATGGACAGCGTTTCAGGAAGGAATAGTTCATCTGAAACCGGAGACGCTGTCCCATCTCGAACAGGTAGCCGCGAATGACCATATCCGGGTGCTGGTTCTCCTCGTACAGTTGCGCGATCTCGTCCATGTCTCCGAACGCCGCCGTCCGGTCGTCCGGGTAGAACGGCAGGGCGAGCAACCGCCGGGGCTTTTTCCCCTTCTTCGGCCAGATCAGGATGCGGGAGAAGAACCGGGCGCACGCCGCCCCCTTCTCCCGGTTGCCACTCTGGGTCACGGCCAACCGAGCGTCAACCAGTTGCCGACGTTTGTCCTCGTAGGCGCGGGCGGCGAGGTCGAGTTGCTCCCGATACGGGCTGAGGAGTTGTTCCAGCTTTCCCATCCGATCATCGAGCTTCCGGCATTCGTCCTCCCAGACGGCGATCTGACGCGGGGCTGCCTCGGCCTTCCCGATGGCCTTCGTGTACCGCCGGTGTTCCTCGGCGGCTTGGTCGAGCGTCAGCCGGACGACGGGCGGGAGCAGACGCTCGACTTCGGTCAGCCCGGCGAGTTGGGCTTCCGCCTCGGTGACTGCCATGAGTCTCTCGATCACCGTGGCAACCTCGCCGGGGTGGTCGTCCAGTTCCAGGGCGTCCCAGATCAAACGCAGGTAGTTTCGGAAGCCGGTGGTCGCGCCGGCCTTCGCTGCCGCCTCGTAGCGGGCGACCTCTTCCTCCAAGCGATGGATCGCCCCGACTTCGATCATCCGTAGTAGGTCGGGTTCGCAGTGGTCGAGTACATTCAGGATCGCCGGCTCCAATTCTTCGTGCCGGACCCGGTTCAGGCCGGCGGAACAGGTGAAGCGGGGGTCGCCCGGTCGCCGGTAGCGGTAGTTGGCGTGAGTAACGCAGACGTACCCCTGTTTGCCGTGGTAGCGGCGGCAGATCATCGCGCGACCGCACCCGCCGCAGTACAGGACCGGCTTCAGCCAGCCGTCGTCGCTACGGGGCGCGAACTTTTCACGCTTCGGTCGCTTGGCGAGAAGCCCCTGCACCGCGCTGAAGGTTGGCTCGTCAATCAGTTCCTTGTGGGTCTTGTCCTCTGGGAGAATCTGCTCGTCGTGGGTCCGCCAAACCGTTTTTCCTTTCCGATCCTCGGGAACGTCTTCGAGGGGCCGACCGTCCGTGTCCATCGAGGTCTTGCTATACCGCTTGTGACGCGCGACGCTTCGCTTTCCGTAGGGCCGCAGCCCGATGTACGTCCGGTCCTCCAACATCAAGAGCAGGTTGTCGGCGTCGAACGCCCGACCGTGGTAGCTGGTGTACCCCATCGCGGCGAATTTGCGGGCCAGTTCGCTCGGACTGATGCACTCGAACTGGGCCTGCGCGGTGGCGAACAGGTACTTCACACCTTCGATTCGCTTGGCGTCGATGCTGGGCAGAAGTTCATACCGCTGCAACTTCCCCCGCTTGGGGTGATTGTTCTGCCCCTTGAACACAATGGTCTGTGCGGTCGGGGTCAGTTCGGCGTTTGGGTTCTCGGGCGTGGCGATGATCTGGACGCGGTCGGTCGCGTCGTGGTAGTGCAACCGCCACAATAGGCGGTCGCCGTCGAAGCACCCCTGGTCGTACCCGTATCGCGGGACGCCGCCCTGGTACTCGCCTTTCTTCGCTCTCTCGGCCATCTGATGCGCCGTCCGGCCCGCAATCTTCTTCTGCTCGGCCCGACTGTTGACCGCCTCGAACAGCGTCTCGATGATGGTCCGCAGGTCGTCCTTGGCGGTCAGGTCGCCTTTGACGAACGAGGTGATCTTCGCGCCCCGGTTGTTGAAGACGTAGCGGTAGTGGAACCACTCGTCCGGCCCCTCGACCCCGAAGCGGTCGAGTTCGTAGATACACACTTCTTGGAGGCGGGCGGGGCTGCGGCGATCCTGGGCTTCGACCCGCTGGATGAGGCGTTTGAAACGGGGCCGCTCCTCGATCATGTCGCGGCTGCCCCAGTCCCAAAGGACGGGCGAGTCGTCGCCGACAGGCCGCTTGTCCAAAACCGACTGCCAGACCGAGTCGGGGATGCCGTCGCCCCGCTGCCGGGCAAGCTCCTTCAGGCCGTTGACCTGTCGGAGCGTATCCTGCCGGTCGTCGCTGATGCGGATGTAGTAGACGCGGGTCGGGAGCATGTCGTGCCTCAGAAAAAGTCGGTTGTGGCCTTCAGCCGTTCGGGGCTGCGAAATCTTCGGTTCCAGATCCGTGGGTTCAGGAGTCGGGCGACCTCGTTTGAAACGCCGGGAAACTGCCCCGTCTCGGAAAAGAGTTTCAGATTCGGAAAAAGCCTGTGCAGTTCGATTGCTTGCGCGGGCTGAAGAAGCGGCGGCTTAGACGGAGAGACGTTCCCCGCACGACCACCACACGCCCCACGAAAACGACTCGCCCCGCAACTTGTCAGCCAGTCCCTTGCTTTACACTTCTCCGAAAGAAGTCTCACGGCACTCGGTTTGGCCAGCGATTTACGTTTCCTTGTAACTCGCAATGGCCTGCCGACCCCGGTGGAGGTTCAGAATCGGGCGTTTTCCGTGCTTTCACTTTCGTCGCAGGCCCGCCCACGGATTTCCTTGCCCTGAGCTTTGCTTCCTCTCGATAGCTCGCTGCCTCGCTGTAGAGGGCAATGCGGAGGGCCGACTCCATGAAGTCATCGGTCGGCTTCACTTCGATGAAGGGATCAAGAACCACGACACTGACACCGTGATCCAGAATGTACGAAATGGCACGACACGTCCCGTATAGGCCGTCAGTCGAGTTCAGACGCAGCGAGCGGAGCGAATCGAGAATCAGAACGCTGCCGGGCGGAATTTGCCCAGCCACGATCACTCGCATTAGAGCGACAAACGAACGGATGGGCCGGGTTTTGAAGGCAGACACCTCGATCCGGGGAAGTTCGGCGAGTGTAAGGCCGTTGCGCCGGATGTACTCGGCACGGGCTGCCACCAGTCGCGCGTTGCCCACCTTGCTGCCCTTGTGCCGACTGCTGTGGCGAAAGAAGCAGTAGGCGTTCCTCGGTGGTGCCAACTCGTATTCGATGTCGGCCTTGAGACGTTGGACCTCTTCCGCCGTCAACTCGATGCTGACCTCACACGGCACGTCTACCACGGTCGTCGGCGTCCCGTCAGAGAGTTCAAACGATTCGCCGTTGTCGAGGTTGCCGAGAAACTGCCGAGCGTCATTCGGTGTGACATAAATGATGGCATCGGTTCGCATGATCCGCAGGCAGTTCGGGATGGCCAAGGTGTAGATGGCGCTGTGGCGGATCGGCTTCTCTTTCATGACCTTGTCTCCTCATGTGCGCATAGCATCGCCGTCAACACATCAGTGTTTTGTGTTTGCTATGGCCGTCAGTGAACGGGGATGTCGATTCGCAGCTTGCATAGTGCAGCGCGAATCAGGAATTGCAGAGTCGCCGCTGTGAGGCGATCTCTATCCCTGATTAGTATCGGCAACTTTTTCGGCTTGTAAACTAGATCGCCAATTTTTGTGGACTGCCTGCGGATTGCGAGGGGCGAGGCGGGTGCCGACCCGCCCGAGGTATGCGATGCCGGCCCCGTCTCCGAAATCGTCATCCTTCTGCACCTGATGAGTCGGCATCTCTGGCCACAAGCCTATTCGCGGGCGGTTGTTTATGCACAAGACCAAGGCTGGGAGCCGAAAGTTTGGACACGTTTTCCGAGACAGAGCCGTCAGCCGGCGTGTAGGGGGAGTCAGACGAAATGGCCGGCGGCGACGACGCATGCCGCTGGCGATCTTTGGCATCCCCGAAAGAGGTGTGACGTGTTCATCCCGCTGGACTATTTCCGGTACGCCAACTGCGCCGAGTGGCTTCGGTCCCGTGAGGCGAGACGCGGGACGGCGTGTCGCTGCCCCTACTGCGGCCAGCGGCAGGTGATTCCCGGTGCGAAAAAGGGTTTCTTCGGCAAACTCATGCTGCTCGTCGGGAGCGGCGGCGGGGACGTGGCCTACAGCCTCTGCCTGTACTGCCAGTCGGAGACGCACATGGAGGCTGATGTTTGCCGCCACTGCTGCCGGGACTTGCCGCCGCTGGTGGGATGAACCGTAGAAGGTCCGCGCAAGCACCGTTTCGGAAACGGAGGGGATGATGCGAGGGCAACTCACGATGACCGAGCAACGTCACGCCGAACCCGTCTGGCGTCTCACCTGCCCGCAGAACGTCGTGACCGTGGAGCGGGATGGCGTGCGGGTCGGTACGATCTGCGGATGCGACAAGTTGGACTGGGTGCAGCCGGAACTGATCGAGATCGTGGCCTGCCCCGCCGCTTGGAGGTCGCTCCCCCTTCGGGTGCAACAGCAAATCTGGTCACGGCTCCTCGGATGTCTCCGTGGTGATCACACGATTGTCCACGACCGGCCCGAGATAAGGCGGCTTGCCGAAACCACTTTCCGCGCCATCTGGGACCGGGCCGTCGCGGATAACAATTCTCGACTGATCGAGGATCTGGTCGCGGACTGCCCTTACTTTGAGCTTGGCCGAGACGAGCTTCTTCAACAAGCGTCCTTCGAGCTTCGACGCTGGCACCGACTGCTTCAGTTGCCGAGAAACGCCAACGTGCGGGGTGGGATCACGGATTTTGTTCGCACCTTGCGGTACGCCGCCAGGTTCCTTGATGCGACAGACTTCGAGGAGTGACCCGTGATGTCTGCCAGCCCAGGGTTCCGTCCGGCGGCGTGTGACCGCCGTGCGATTCCAATCAGTGCGACTCGATGTGGATTCCAGCCACCTCAGCCATTTGTGTCAGGAGCTTGCGAGCGGTGCAGAGTGGGATCAGATACCCCACACCGTCGAAGGTGCCGCAGGGTTCGGCGAACACGATGTAGCGGACGCCGCCGACGTTGGCGTAGCTGATGAGGCCGCGCCGAGTCAGGTACGATTTGACCCAATCGGCCATATTCTCCCACTTCTTGCGGCGTTTCCCTTCGAGGGGCTGGTAGTCGCTGGCGGGCGGCTGGACCCGCCGCTCGATCTCCCGCTCGAAATCGGCGACGCTGACGACGGGGGTGGCACGCAGGATGGCCAGCCCAGCGTCGTAGTAACGTTGGTTGCTGTTCTGATCTTCATTCATTGGCCTGCTCCCGATAAGTGCGCGGGATCTCCATCAGCACATGAAGTGCAGATGTGAGCCAGACGCAACTCAGTGTGGTGACTGCGGATTCTCGACGTGAGAACCACTGGTGCGGATCGACGTGTGGCGTCGTCTACACCCTTAATATCGGCAACTTTTGGCGCTTGTAAAGTTGACCGCTGGATTTCTTCAGGCACCGCCCGCCGTCAGGGTTTCCGAGACGGGCAAACCGTTTGCGTGTAGACGTGTCGTCCGCATTTCCGCTGACTCACGTCGAGCCGCGTAAGCTCACGGATCGGACTTCTCGGAGTGACACCGTGAAACCGTTCTCCGTCAGCCGTTCGAGGTTCAAACTGGAAGCGTTACTCGATGCCCTGCACTCGTTCCGCCTGGATCACCTCGGCGGCGGCAACCCACATCTGGGCGTTTCGGGAGACATCGTGTACCACGACGCCCTCGACCTGAGTGAGGCTCTTTCCACTGATGTGGGTGAGGAGTTCGCGGCGATTCCCGACAACTCGCTGGGTCGGCTCTAAATGGGCCTTGCGGTATTCGCCCAGTTCGCCGCGTTCAACGGGTTCGATGGACTCGATTGCGTGGATGGCCAGCACGTCGAGGTGCCGTGCCTTGACGACGAGGACGACGAGCCTGGGCTGACGCGGCGGCGAACTAAGAAGTACCTCGAAGCGGTCGAGAACACGACTGCCGATGAATGCGGTTGCTTCGTCATCTGGCTCAACGGCGACACGGTCGAGATCGAGGCCCGAGGCATGAGCGATGTCAGCGGCGACTGCGAACTGGAGCCACTGGCAGAGCCGAATCTGCTCAGTAACGGGATGCGGCGGTGGGTCAGATCGTTCTTGATTCCCAAACGCGGAGGGAAGGCATGAGGCTTGAAAACAGCGACGACGACCTCGAAAAACAGGCAAGGGCCGAGGTCGCAGCTATCCTGGGGCAGTCCGTTCCGATCCGAGCCAGCACGCTGGTCGAGGCCATCGCCGAAGCCGAGAGACTCAAGGCCACTCATAACATCCTGATCGCCATAAACTCTTTATGGCGGTGGTTCAACGGCCTGCCGGCCCAGGAGCAGGTGGCCATCGGGACATTCAAAAATGCGAGGCAGTTCTGGATGACCGCCCGCTTCCGCAACCACCTTCAATGACGCCAGAGCCTCTTGGTCGTCAAGCAAGACACATTGACGCCGTCGCTGACAATGACGGCGAACGCCACCTTCATTTGGTTTGACGGCAACAGTCGTGGGAAGACAGTGAGTTGACTGAAACGAAAGGAGCAATGTAAATGAAAAACGTCAACATACGATACTGTGGCAGTGACTCGAACCGCTACCATATTTTGCAGCGCGGAAACGGCGATATTTGGACGGGGGATGGGTGGTCACGCCTCATGGATTGCGCGAAGATCTTCCGCGAATATCGGGCCGCACAAATGGAATGCGCCGCCCTTCAGCGGAAGCAGTACGGCGGCAAGCCTCAGCGGACCTTCAGGCTGGAAATGACCGTGTCACTGGTCGCCGACGACGTGGACGACATCACCCAGGAACAACTCGCCGAGTTCATTTCGCGGGCCGTCAGGATAGAAATCGAGTCGTCACAGTTCGGAGACGGCCCGGTCGAGGGAAGCTATGTTCTGATGCGGCTAAAAATCGCCTCGCTCGAAGAAACTCAACCGGGCCGAAGGCGATTTTGAAGGGTGAAGTCGGGCAACTTCTCAAGCGGGTCAGGAATCCCGATACGCCTGGGGCAAAAGCCGCAGGCGAGGTCGCGGCACCTCGTCCTGGCCCGGAACCGCACTCCACGCTTTTCGACTACATGCGTTCAAAGAATCGTCGGCACTCAGCGGAGCTTCGCGGATCGAACCTCACCCCGCTGATGACGCCGCTGGACGGATACACGATTCCGTCCTTTCGGGTGAGGGTGCAGTCCGCGTCCGGGCCTTCGAGCGAATACTCCCCGTCCGCGCATTCGTGCTTGAGGAACCTGATCGCCAGTTGCAGCGGGGCCACCGTGATCGTCTGGGCCTTCTCGTCTCGCACAACGTACTCTTGCATGTCTCGGCCTCCAAGAAGTTGATGTTGATGCCACTCCCTCCGTCAGTATAGACAACTTCGGTCCAATCTTGAGTAGCAGCCACGATTCGTGGATTTTGCGGTTTGTCACATGGAATTATCTTCGACAGCATTCATTTCTATGCACGATTTACTCGGAACCGGACCCATCAGATGAGAGTGCTTGGCAAGCACACAGCAATAACTTTTCATCTCGCTGAACATTCGGCCCAAAGTTGTCTAACGTGACTAGAGAGGATGTACTCGACATCACATTCCGTTGCACACTCAAGATGTGCAACGCCAGGGGGACGAACGGTCATGGCCCGCTTTCCAGACAAGCCCGAGAACTGCACCGAGGTGGCGACCTACGCCGGGAGCCGATGGTACGCCGATGGCTGGGTCCGAGGCGACTTGGGCAACGTGATCGTGGTGGGACAAGCCGGCGTCGGCAAGACCGAGACGATGACGCGAACCGCCGGCCCGAACCACCTGCTGGTGCAGGGGCAGGCCAGCGGAGTCAACGTGTACCAAAGGATCTTCGACTGGGTCGCCGTCCAGCGCAACAGCGGGGCGATCATCATTGATGACGCAGACCCACTCTTTCGCACTCTTAGCGGGCAGAGCTTTATGAAGGAGGTGATGCTTGACAAGCCCGACCGGCGGGTGTCGTGGGGGACCGACTACAGCAAACTGGCGAAAAACGACATCCCCCTCCAGTTCACCATGTCGAACCCGGTCTGCGTCATCATCAACCGCTGGAAGACGTTCAACGAACACCTTGCGGCCATCGAGAACCGGGCAAACTTGCTGTACGTCAACTTCTCGGCCCAAGAGGTTCACAAGTACGTCGGCTCTTGGTTCCTCAAGAGTCCCGAAGCGGACCTCGTCTACAACTTCGTGGGACGATTCCTTCCCTTGATTCCCCAGCCCAACATCAGGGAATACTACGAAGGACCGCTCAAGGTGCTGACCGCCGAAGGTGCGTTGGGCCGACCGAATCCCGAAGGAAACTGGCAGCGGCTGATTCTGAACAAACTGCTCAAGCGCAGCGAGGTGGAAACGGCCCTTCTCGTCTGTGACGACTACCCATCCAACGCACAACGAGCCAAGGCGTTCGAGGAGAGGGGCTATGGCACCACGCGAACGTTCTACCGCCACATCAAGAAACTGAAACTCGGCGACAGGCAGGAATGCGAACAAGCGATTGCCGCCCTCGATGCCGAGGAAGAGCGACTCAAGGCCGAGCAAGAGCCGCCGACGCTGACGCCAAACGTGTTCAGGACGGTGTAATTTCCCGTCAAGCTGTCAGATGAACACAGGTATCTCTGACAGCTTGACCCCAAATTCGGAGTGAGCCATGATGACGACGAACCAGATTTTCTGCTGCGACTGTTTGGCGGGGATGGCGAAAATGCACGACGCCTGCATTCCTCTCACGGTCACTTCGCCGCCTTACGGGACGATGCGAGAGTACGGGGGACACGGATGGGACTTCCCGGCTGTGGCCAAGGAGCTTTACCGGATCACCATGACGGGCGGCGTGCTGGTGTGGGTCGTGCAGGAGCAGATCGTGGGCGGGTCGGAAAGTGGGGATAGCTCCCGGCAACGGCTCGATTTCATGGATCTCGGCTTTCGGTGCCACCAGACCCTGCTGATGGTGCGGCCTGGGAGCCGACAGTTCACGCCAAAACGCTACGGGTGTTCCCCGAAGTACGCTTTCGTGTTCAGCAAAGGTGTGCCTCGCACCTTCCACCCGGTTGCTGTCCGGCGACGGAAAGATCTGCGCGGGCGACCCGTCTCGCACCGCAACCCCAATGGTCATCTGT
>JBBRME010000054.1:0-23549 GCA_038230995.1 Gemmatales bacterium | reverse complement strand
TTCACCACCGCTGAGACGGAACGAACCAGACTAGGTTTTTTCTCGCAACCCACAGCTTGGATCACCATCCTCGTGCTCGTGGGTTTGGTGTTGTTGAAAGACACGATCCTCAGTGCCTTCAGTTATCTCAAGTTGCCGTTGGATACACTCGCTGAACTTTTGCATGTGAGTGGGTGGTTTGTAGGACTGATCTATCTGGGAACTTCCGTATTCGGCACGGAAGCTCCGCTTGCGGATACGGCTTCGCTTTCGTCGGGCCTGTTTGCTGCCGATCCGTCTGGAATCAGTGTGCAGAATGTGCTGCTGTGGATCGTTCTTGCTGTGATTCATTCTGTGGTGTGGCTGGTGTTCAACACTGTTGAAGTCATGATCCTGCTCAACCCGTTTCCTTACGTCGACACACTGCTGAAGTCACTCCGTACCGGCCTCATCGGACTCATCACTTTGGCCACACAGATTCACCCGGTGCTGGGGTTGATCGTGGTATTGCCGATCATCCTTGGCTGTTGCTGGTTCCTGCCATTCGCCTGGCGGTTCTTAGTGGTGGGCTGGGTGTTCAGTATCGACACCATTCGTGGTTGGTTCGGTCGGCGTGCTGTGGTCGATGCCGACAAGCTGCGTTGCTTCTCGTCATGGAACCTGAAAGGCGTTCCTCTGTACACCTACGGCACCATTCACAGGGTGAACAACCAACTCGAATTCCGCTATCGACTGTGGGGCCTGTTTAGCAAAAACATCGTCATTGAAAGCCCGATGGCCAAAGTGTGGAGCGGGGTGCTCGGGCCGGTGTTGGCCGTGCAATTAGCAGGGGTGTACCTCACATTGGTGCGCTTTCCGCCCAGCTATTCTGGATGCGAGCCCCAACTTTCCGATGCACTCCACACTGGCGATCATCAGGATGGTTCAATGCATGGAAGCTTCCGATTGATCCTGTCGAAGGTGAAGCGTTTGTTTCTTCCAAGTGGAAGGGAACCAGCATGATTGACGTGCATTCCATCAACTTGTCTCGCCTCTGGTCGTCGGAAGGCAGCAAGCACACGCGGAATTTTGGTGCACCGCGGTTAAGTGCCCATGAGTCGGCTTGGCTCGTGGGTAAGGGTTGGGATCAAGCAGCAAGGGTCGAACTTGGGAATGAGTTGATCGCCAATGGCAGCATTTGGGACGTGAACATCACAGCACTGTTGAAGCCACGTAATCCGTTGGTAGTGACTGGTGGTATGCTCGGCGAAATGACCCTCGTGATCCGCACCACAAGTGGCTAAGACTCGCTAACATGCAATTACTCTCTTCCAACGAAGAAGTGGGTTTTCCCTCCGCCACGCGAAAAACAAGGGAGCAGCACATGCCTGCAGTCCTCGACGACATCTCTGCCGAAATCCTCGACCTGAAGAAGCAACGCGGGGCTACCATCCTCGCCCACTACTACCAGCAGGGCGAAATCCAAGAACTGGCCGACATCACCGGCGATAGCCTCAAGCTGGCCCGCGAAGCCACGAAGGTGGACACTCCGGTCATCGTCTTCTGCGGTGTGCTCTTCATGGCCGAAACGGCCAAGATGCTCAACCCCGCCAAGACGGTGTTGCTGCCGGACACCTCGGCCGGGTGCAGCCTCGTGGATAGCTGCCCGCCGGAAAAGCTGCATCGTTACCAGGAAATGCTGCGCGAGAACGGCCGCAAGTTTCAGACGGTCACCTACATCAACAGCAGCGCCAAGGTGAAGGCCCTCAGCGATTGGATCGTGACCAGTGGCAATGCCGAGGAAATCGTCCGGAGGGTACCAGAGGATCACGAAATCCTGTTCGTGCCGGATCAGCACCTTGGCCGATATCTGCAGGAAGTCACCGGTCGACAGATGATCCTTTGGAATGGCTCGTGCATGGTGCACGAGATCTTCAGCATTCACGAACTCGTGAAGATGAAGCGGACGAATCCCGGCGCAATGGTGATCGCCCACCCGGAGTGCCCGAAGAACATCCTCGAACACGCCGAGTTCATCGGCGGTACGGAAGTGATGATCAAGCACGTTGGCAGTTTCTTGGAACCGAAGACGTTCCTCGTGGCCACCGAGCCGAACATGATGTGGCAACTCGAAAAGCGCTACCCCAAGCACAAATACATCGGCGTGCCCGGCATCACCTGTGCCTGCAACGCGTGCCCGCACATGGCCAAGAACACGCTGGCTAAAATCCGCGATTGTCTGCGGGATGGAACGCCGGAAATCCTCTGGCAACCGGAGTTCGACAAGGCCAAGGAAGTACTCGCCCGCAGCCTGCTCAATCCACCCGTCGCCGTGGCCATGCACCCGCACGGGGATTGAGTTGTGTTGCTATCTGATCCCGTTCCTGCACGCTTGCATGTGTTGATGGCATCGAAGGCACCGTTGGCGGTTGTCCTTCGACGCGGCCCAACCAGACATGTCTGTATCGTTCTGTGGAATCGAGCGGACGACACCTTTCAACTTGGTCAGTGGCTGAAGGGTCGTATCTACGAACGCTGTTCCGACTTGTCGCCTGACGGAAAGAGCCTGATTACGTACGTGTCCAAAGGTCACGAGGAAGACGTTGGCTACTTCTGGATGGCGATTTCAGAAGCACCTTATTTGAAAGCTCACGTACTCACTTCGGGAATTGGTAGATGTTTCCGCGGCGCGATCTGGGTCGGGAATACCCGCTACTGGGATGACCGGCAATGGATCGGCGAAGACCATTACAGCCATCCACTCTATTCACGTGTCGATGAGTATGAATGTCCTTGGCCTCTTGGGTCGTCCGGCTCATTTGGTGCAACTTACTTTGCCCGGCATATTCGTGACGGTTGGTTGTTACTCGCAGAAGTGGCTAGGAATGAGCGAGAGTTTCATTACCAATTCCAAAAGTTTTTGGTCGCTGGCTGGGAGTTGCACAAAGAGTACAACGACCGCAGCTATGCGAGAGGAGTAGAGGCCTATTCACTCTGCCATCCGGAGTTGAAGCGTGTGAACGATTTCCCCAACTGGAAATGGGCCGATTGGGACGGCGACCGCCTCGTGTGGGCCACCGAAGGCCGGTTGGAAACTGGTACACTCACTTCTGTCGGCCTCACCGACATCCGCGTGCTGAAGGACTTCAACGACATGAAGTTCGAGGCCATCAAGGCCCCGTATTAATTGTGTCCACGTCGGGAACACCTGCCATGTTCATCTACAAGTACGTTCAGCACTTGATGAAGAACCCGGAGTTCCACATCATGTTGTCGATCTTGATGATAGGTGGGACGCTCGGTTTCTACGGCATGAATCTCTTGTTCATGGCAATGGGTGCAGATCACCAACCTGAAGGAAGAACGGCCTCCATTCTTCAACGAATGTTCGCATTGTACTCCGGGACATATCTGATCACTTCAATCGTCTGGTTCTGGATGTTCCACTTCTCTTTGTGCATTCTGGTCAACATGACGAAGTGGTTCGGTGTGCGGACGTTGTTCATCGCATTGGGAATCGGCTTGCTGTTGGCCATCGGTCTGATGGCCCTGACGGTGTGGATTTTCCTATTCGCTGGATGGTGAACAAAAGTCCGGTTGTTAAAAGAGCCGCGCACGAAGCGAAGCGAAGTAAGCGGGTTGGCATATCGGTTGCAAACCGCTTACGTCACTGCGTACCGTCCGCGGTTCCTGAAACAACTCGCTGAAAAAGTTCCTCAAACGCGGTGGTAGTCCGGCGAAGGTACTTCTCCTCGGTGTATTTCTCGTCGTATCGGGCTTTGGTATTCGCGGACCATTCACTCCACTGACGGCCAAGTGTCAGTAGTTTTACCGCTGCATTAGCGATGGCATCGTGTCCTTCACATCCACAGCCAAGCCACAATGTGGTGGTTGCACTACTTCCTTGCCAGCGTCGTTCATCGTCACCAAGCAAGGTCTGCCAAAGCGCAAGCGATGCGAACGCTGCTTAGCCGTGGGGCAGGGCACCTTGTCATAGCTGCTCAATTGATGTTCTTGCAGTACCATCCCAGTACACTTGATGCCGCCAAGTTCCCGCGATAGACCGGAGTAGTCGTAGACGTTTTGCTGCCGGCGTACGATGTGGTTTTTCGGGATCTCCATCAGCCGATATGTATCTCGTGAACCACATTCAAAGTGCGGAGTCTGGCACTCCGCCAAAATGAAGCCTACGTAAAGACCAGCACTTTCTTGGCAATTCTTTGAAGTCAGATGTTTGAGTCGTCTATCAGTGTTGTGTCGAATCAAAGTTGGATGTCGTTGTCACACGCGTGGCTTCTGCAATTCCCCCTGTTGACTGACAGACTGTTGGCCCAAGCCAATGGCACCGCTCTCAGTACACTCGTGGCACTTCGCCGCGACGAGTGCTGATGGCACACACGCTTTGGAATGATGACATGAAAGACATTGTTGACACCGCAGTCGGCGCTGGCTCGTTCAAGACCCTGGTTGCAGCCGTGACGGCAGCCGGATTGGTGGACACGCTCAAGAGCGCTGGCCCATTCACTGTTTTCGCCCCGACCGACGAAGCCTTTGCAAAGCTGCCAGCAGGCACGGTCGAAGCACTGCTCAAGGACATCCCGAAGCTCACCAGCATCCTGACGTACCACGTTGTTGCCGGTAAGGTGATGGCCGCCGATGTGGTGACAATGGACGGCAAGAGCGCTAAGACCGTCCAAGGTAGCGATGTGAAAATCAGCACCACCGGCGGTGTGAAGCTCAACGGCAGCAGCAACGTTACGGCAACGGACATCGAATGCACCAATGGCGTGATTCACGTTATTGACAGTGTCATCCTGCCGAGCTAACTTGCAGCACAACCCATCATCAGCCGTCGGGGGAGTGACATCCCCCGGCGGCTGTACTTTTTTGCAGGTCATCTCAATGAGGCAGATCGCAAAAGGTGGTTGGGTGAACCAAACAACGCCGATACGGTTGGTATCATGTTCCCCGTCGTGACGCCGAGGTTGGTATGTCGAACGAGAAGATACGCTTGAACACACTCTTGCGGGTAATGCTGGTGATACTTCCCTTCGCAGCGGTTGGTTTAGCCATTGCGGGCGGCCTGTGGGTCACGACCTTACTCCCCGGCGGTCCGGCTGCACCTTACGGAGAGTACGTTCCGAATCATGTTGATTCAACTGAAACTGTGAGACTGAAACCGGATGGTGCCGTGCTTTACGCCCAAAATTGTGCGTATTGCCATGGCATCAACGGCAACGGGCAGGGCAGCGCACCGTTGGGCAAATTCATGGCAAGGAATTTCACCAGCGAGAAATTTAAGTTTACCAACACTTTAAACCTGACGAAGTCCGGCGGAGGCACACCAACGAGCGTGCATCTCGTGAGCTTGCTTGAAAACGGCATCCCGGGTTCTCCGATGCCTTCCTTCAAGGCACTACCAACGGAAGACCGTGAAGCGATCATCAACCATGTTCTCTCGCGGTTTGTACGGCCGGAAGCACGGTTTGAAGCAAAGAAGCAAGCTAAGAAGATTGAAGCAGATAAATCTGATGAGGGCTTCGATGCGAAGAGCGACTGGAGCGATAAAAACCTGGTGCAGTGGTGGAACGAATCCCTCGCTGAGACAATCTGTGGCGAAGTGGCACAAGTGCCCAGCACGTTCCCCGAACCAACTGCAGAACGCATCAAACGCGGTGAATACATCTTCAAAGCCGATGCAGGGCTTGGGTGCGCAAAATGTCACGGGCCTAACGGTGCAGGGGACGGGCCACAAAGCAAAGATGTGAACTTCAAGAATGACAACGGAAGTAGAGCATACCCGCGTGACCTGACTGCAGGCATTTATCGTGGTGGTAGCAGTGCAGCAGATTTGTACCGTCGGGTGTACATTGGCATCCCCGGCTCCCCAATGCCCGCACACATGGGGGCCACAGCTAATCCAACGCCGACCGAAGATTTAGTCAACGTCATACTGTATGTTCAGAGTCTGACTTCTGGGAGAGAAAACCCAAAGCCATGATAACGGAGCGCAACAGTGTCTAACTGCCTGTGTTTTGAAGTTAACGATTCTTTCTATCGTACTGTCGGAAAAGTGGAATTCGCCAGAACAAATTTTGTCGAACGCAGGGAATTACACTGTTTATCTTGGCAAGTTTTGATTATGCTCTCAGAGTAGATTATTTGTGGCATCAGTGCTGCATGTTCTTGGTTGACTCGGTGCGAACTTCAGAAGCATTTAAGGATACCACTATGAAAATACGATCGCTCGTCGCGGCCCTTTCAGTGCTCGTTATTGCGTCCCACGCAAAGGCGGACATTACTGCACTATTTAGTGGCACCAGCCCATACGAAACTGTCAGCACCACGGCATTTGGCTCAACCATCAACGGTATGCCGGTCGGCCCGTTCCGCTTTTCATCAACGTCGAGTAGTGTTCCAACGCTGCCAACAAACTTCTATGCGTTTTGTGCGGACTACTTCCAACCAGTAGTTCCCGGCCAGACGTACACCTATGAAACCCGCACGTTTACCGATCTGCCAAACATCGGCTCGAATTCGCTCAAAGCAGCTCGCTTCCAAGAACTCTTTGACCGCTTCTACGCAACGGCTGGTACCACCAGCACCGCAGGCGGGGCGTTCCAAGTCGCCGTGTGGGAATTGCTTTTTGACGGTGCAAACGCTGCGACCCCAAGTCTGACGACCGGTGACTTCACCGTTGCAAACAACGCCGGTGTCGTGAGCTTGGCCCAAAGCTGGTTGAACACGATTGACGATCCAAACGCAGCACCAGTGAGCAGCGTATCGATCCTCGGACTGTACAACTCGAACTACCAAGATCAACTCAGCGTTATCCCACCAAGTTCGGTTCCGGCTCCAGCCGGCCTCGTGCTCTTAGGTCTCGGCGGATTGGCACTCGCTGCTCGTCGCAAGTTTGCCAAGAAGACCGAAGCGATTGCCTAAATCGTGTGGATGATCGATCAATAAAAGACCGCAGGTGGTCATCCACCTGCGGTCTTTTATTTCTATGCTGAGTCTACGCTACATTAACTGAGTCACACTTGGGCAGGATCTATCTTCATGCTACGTCGTTCGCGGGCGCGGGAAGTCGCTTTGCAGTTGTTGTTTCAAGCGGATCAAAACAAGAAGCCGATGTCGCCCGCTGCCGTGAAGAAGTTCTTGAAGGATCGCCTTCTGGGCGATGAGCCGAGTATCGCCTTTGCTACCTCTTTGTTTGCTGGCGTGCTGGAACACCGCGCCGCGATTGATCAGACATTGGTGGCCACAGCGACCAACTGGCGATTGCCGAGAATGCTGCCTTCGGATCGTAATATCCTTCGATTGGCCACGTTTGAATTGCTACACCGCAAGGAAGTCGAAGCTGTTCCTGTCATTCTCAACGAAGCGATCGAACTTGCCAAACGCTTCGGCACGGTGGACTCTGCCAGTTTCGTGAACGGCATTCTCGATCAAATCTCGAAGCAACGCTTCGCACCAAAACCTGTTGCACCAACTCCTGTCGAAGCCGTTGTTGTTGCACCAACTCCTGTTGAAGCGAAGCCGATTGAAGCAGTCGAGGTTGAACCACCTCCGGTTGTTCCAAAGCCGATCGAAGCAGTCGCGGTCGAATCTACCTTGGACATAGCGAAGCCGATTGAAGCAGTCGAGGTTGAACCACCTCCGGTTGTTCCAAAGCCGACCGAAGCAGATCCGGTCGAAACTACTCCGGTTGAACCCGCAGCGAGTTAACATGCCACGTGGATCACCGTTTACTGAGTTGTGCCGAATGACCGCGCTGTCAAATCGCACAATTGTTGCTGATCTGCACACACACACCACGGCTTCGGATGGTGCATTAACGCCATCCCAGGTTGTCGTTCACGCGCAAAACTACAAGCTGCAGACAATTGCCATCACGGATCACGACACGATTGCAGGCTACGCTGAAGCAGAGCAAACGCGGATTCAATTCAACTCGACACGGTTGCGGCTCTTACTTGGCGTTGAACTCAGTTGTGTGTGGAAGGAGCGTGAAGAACACATGCTCGCTTACTTCCCCGCTGGTGCAACAGCAGAGATTCACGCCGTTTGCGATGATCTCACCGCATTCCGGCAATTGCGGTTTCTCGATGGCGTCAGGCTGCTGCGAGAAGACGGCCATGTTGTGCCAGAGGCCGACGTCGAGTTCTTCTTGAAATCAACAGTGAGTTTGGGCCGCCGCCATCTCAGCCAACTCGTCCGGCGTGCCGGGCTAGCTAGCGATGGTCGAAGTGCATGGGTCAACATCCTTGGCCCGCTCTTTCCGCAGATTCGACCGAAGAAGTTATTGCCTCTGGATGAAGCGATTGAGCTTGTACACTGCAACGGTGGCTTTTGCTCACTGGCACATCCTTCGCCGGATGTCACTCGCGAAGATCTTAGGGAGTTGAAGGAGTGGAATCTGGATGCCGTGGAGGTCACTTTCCCTGCAGCAAAACTTGGTAGAAGCTTGGAGCTGCGAGCCTGGGCAAAGGAATCGGGCTTACTCATGACCGGTGGTAGCGATTTCCACGCCCCGGTGGGTGCGAGACACGTTGGGGATCATGGGTTGACTGCAGAAGAGTTAGCGATGCTGCCAATTCCTTGTATCGGCGAAAGCGTAAGTCTTGGTCGATCTGCCCCATCCATGCCGACACTGCACGTTTCGCCGGTTTCCGCACACGCAGTATGAAATTGCATGGCCTGTTCTTACTGCGTTGTTGGCCCTTAGCACTTTTTGTCGTGCAAACTGTCTGGACTGATGAACCGGAGTTCCTGGCCGACGTTGGCCGCGGTGCATCAATCACCACGAAATGGATTTTACCATGAGACGGATGCTCTGGGCAGGGCTGCTAGCTTTTCCTCTTCTGCTGGCGATGGCCTCGCCAGCTCAGGCGCAAGGTTGCGCTAGTGGATCGTGTGGTTTCGGTGGCGGTGGGCCAGCTTGGGGTTGGGGTACCGGTGGCGGATCGCCATTTGGTTGTGGTGTCTTTTGCATGAAGATCTTTGGCGCTTTTCATCAGGACGGCCCGTTGTTCAACTACGGCCCGTATGAAGGCTACTATCCTTTCGCGCCTTACGGCCCTTGGAACAGCCAACTGCAATACACCGGGCCAACCAGCCTACGCGGTAACGCGGCGTATGGTTGGAACCGACCTGGTTGTGGTGGTCGTTTGGGTGGATTGTTCCACCGAAGCGGCTGCAGTAGCTGTGGCAGTGGCGGGCACGTGCTTGGCTTCTTCAACAATGTTGTTGGACGGATTCATCCATTCTCACGCAGTGGTTTTGGCTGTCATGCCTCATCCGGTTGCGGTAGCTGCGGTGGGTTGATGCACGAACGGTAAGAGCGGTGAGTTATCCCGGCGGTGCGGAACAGCGCGATTCCGCCGGGTGATGCAGAGAATTCAAGTAGCGAAATCACCCCGGACGACCACACCAGGACTGTTGATGTGTCATGCTTTGCATGCCACTCGGTGCGCACTCACAGGGAGTTGTGACACCACTTTCAAGGAATAGAAAGGACCGAGCCATGAAGAAGTTCGTTGCACTTTTTGCCGTCGCGTTGGGGTTCTTCCTCACGACCGCTGATGCACTCGCCGGGGGTTATGCAAACCCATACAACGTGCCAAGCAACTCGCATCCACTGGATCGCTTGTTCAAGAAGAAGCCACTTCCAGCATTCCAAGCTGCCCCTTGGTACACCTACTGGCCGTACAACAACCACTTCATGACTCCAGCCCCGATTCCGGGTTATGGTGGTGGCCCAGCCGATATGTACGGCGGACAGAGCGGTTACATGATGAATCCTTACTTCCCGGCTCAACCGGGTAAGTAATTGAGAAGTGAATTGACACGAAGCCGAGGCCTTGCCTCGGCTTCGTTCATTTAAACCCCGGCCATTTTCATGGCCCGGCCCAAGTCGGCCAGTTTGTTCCGCATCGACTCGACTTTGCGATGCTTCACGGCCATGTCGTACAGGTGATTTGCACTTTCACGTTGAATGCGGTCTGCCTCGCGACGGAGTTCATCGGCTGCCTGGCGTAAGCCGATCGTCATCCCCACGAGTTGCTGGATACGTTCGTTATTCTGCTGGATGACCACTTCGTAATGATAGCTGTACCAGTCATCAAACACGTTGACTGGAACACTGAGTACAGGAATCAAAGCTGCATCTTCTGGTCGAACGTAATAGCGATTCAGGCCATCAAAGGTAGCGAACAGATACCCGGCAGCAAGAATCACATCTTCCCAGAGGTCGTGGTTGGGTATCGGTGTTCCCTGGGCCGTGGCTTCGAGTAACACAATTCGTGGGCGAAAACGTACAAAATCGGCCCCAAGCAGGACGTTTCGCTCGGCACCCTCCACGTCAATCTTCAGAAAGTCGATCTCCGTCACGCCGTTTTCTTCGCAGAGGGTTGCCAACGTCTTCGCCGGAATCTTGTCTGCGGAGATCTTCAACCCCATGTTGGTCATTTCATCGGCAACGCTCTCGATGGTCGTGCTCCACCCGGGATGGCTATCGGCCGTGTGAAGTACAAGTTCCCCTTGTCGGTCAGAAACCGCTAATTTCAAGTTGATGTCGCGTGGTCGTTGAGTGCAGAGCTTTTGATAGAACTCTTCTTGCGGTTCGACATTGATACCACGCCAGCCGAGGTCGTAAAAGTACTTCGTAACCGAGTCTTCTGTTGGGTCGGCAGCCCCAACGTCGATGTAATAGCCACTACTGTGGGGAAGTGCCCGACTCAGGAGAATATCTTCGCGGTTTTGAGAATACGAACACTTACTGCCCATCCGTGGCTCCTTCGCAATGCCATGGCACGTTCCTTGGCCACTTGCTGTAGTCTAACCGAAGTACCGGTAGGGTATTCAAGCCGAATCTGCACATTCTGAGGATTGGGCAAAATCGGGAACTCTTGGACATTGGTGAGTGTCCGTCAAGTGTTGACTCATCGCCACAACATCAACGTTCGCTGGTGTATCCGGTAGGATCAGGCCACAAGTGACAAACAATTCGGCTGGTGGAGCGTTGAATGATTGCGTGGGCCTTTGCCACGTGATACGTTTAATGTACTCTACCTCCGGATTTGACCCGTTGCGAAGGGTCAGCACCACGGATCGACACCATGGCGAAGACGTTCGGCGTCTGGGGCATTGATATCGGTCAATGTGCTCTCAAAGCTCTCCGGTTGGAAATCATTGATGGCCAACCGACAGCCACGGCGTTCGATTACATCGAACACCCGAAGATCCTCAGCCAGCCGGATGCCGACCCGGATGCCCTGACCCGTGAAGCGCTGGAGAAGTTCCTCAGCCGCAATCCGCTAGGCCGAGACCATGTGGCCATCGGCGTACCGGGACAGTCGGGTCTGGCTCGTTTCGTGAAGTTGCCACCGGTTGAAGAGAAGAAAGTCTCGGACATCGTCAAGTTTGAAGCTAAACAGCAGATTCCCTTCCCGTTGGAAGAAGTGGTCTGGGATTACCAGCGTCTGTCGGACAAAGTCGAGGTGATTGGCGGCTTCGCGATGGAGACCGAAATCGGCCTCTTCGCCATGAAGCGTGACATCATCAATCGGCACCTCGGGCACTACAACGGCGTGAAAGCCGAAGTGAACGTGGTGCAGATGGCACCACTGGCCCTTACGAATTACGCTGCATACGAACTGCTGAAGAAACGCGGTGGCGACCCAGCCCTCGAAGAGCAACCAACGGATTTGCCACCCGGCAAAAAGAAGAAGTGCGTTGTGATTCTCGACATCGGTACCGATGCTTCGAATCTGATCATCACAGATGGTGCAAAGATTATCTGGCAACGCCCGGTTCCGCTCGGTGGCAACAACTTCACACGCGTGTTGACCAAGGAAACGAAACTCACCTTTGCAAAGGCCGAGCATCTCAAGCGGAATGCAGCGAAGTCGCCAGAACTCGCCACGATCCTTAAAGCATTGCGACCTGTGCTCACTGATTTCGTCGGCGAAGTGCAACGTAGCCTTGGCTACTTCACCAACACCCATCGCGATGCCCATGTGGCCTACATGGTGGGTCTGGGTAGTGCCTTCAAGCTTCCCGGCTTGCAAAAGTACTTGTCCGAGAAGTTGGCACTGGATGTCCGTAAGCCTGCCGCAATCGATGGCATCGTCGGTGATGCGGTGCTGAACGATCCAGTCTTCCAAGAAAATTCACTCACGTTCCCAGTGGCTTACGGCTTGGCCCTGCAAGGCCTAGCACTAGCTCAGACGACCCCAGAAGAACAACGCAAGTACAGTTTGCTGCGTACCAACTTGCTGCCAACGGAAATCCGCACTGATCGACAGATTCGGGCAAAGAAGCCGTGGGCAGCCGCAGCAGCAGCTTGCGTCCTTTTGGGTGTCAGTGCAGCTGCAATGGGCTATGGCTCACAGTATCGTGCACTGAACGACAAGAAACTAGCTGATAGCCTTGATAAAGGTTCAAAGGTTGTATCTGCCTCCACATCGCAAAACAGCACGTTTACAAAAACGAAAGGCGACGTTGAAACTGCCGTTAGCAGCGTCAAAGCGATCATCGCAGGCAATGAAGAACGACTGAACTGGATTCGATTACACGAAGTCGTCGCCAACACATTGCCAAAGCCCCCGCTTCTCGAAGAGTTCGACGACAAAGGCGACACGCTCAAAGAATTCAAGTATGTCATCGACAATACCAGCGGCAAACCGGTGGAAAAGGGGAATCTGGAATTGCCTGCAAAAAACGGAGTGGAGCCTTGGCCTGATCAAGGCGAATACTTGGCACGCGAAGGTGCCCTCAAATCCATCCAGAAGTACTCAACTCGAGTTCGCGCCGGTGTGACGAGTGAGAAGCTTCTCGACAATCAAAGCCTGTTTGTTGAGAACCTGCCTCTCGTCAATATTGAGGCGATTGACTGCCGCTTCACGGACAACTTGCAGCAGTTCTTCGACAACGCCAACGATGCAGCTAAACGGGATTACGGCTTATATATCGTCGCAGACTTGCAAGATGAACGCATCTACAAAGTCAAAAACGCCACGGGAGTTGAAGAAGAGTTCAAGATGCCTGCCGAGCGGGAGCCTTCAACTGAGCCCAGGGCGAAACCAGCGGGCAACGACCCAAGATATATGTTCAATCCAAAGGCCTCCGGCACGAGTGGTTGGGTTATCGAAGTGCGGGGCTATACCTACCACAAAGATGGTTATCTCTTCGTGCGTCGCACACTTGTTCGTAACCTGCAAGAGATCAACGAGTACGCACGGGCTAAAAACCAGAACGAGAAGATCGGCAAAGTCCTAAAGGATGCAAAAGATCCTATCTTCGGCAAGGTCAGTCATGCCTTCCTCGGTGCGCAAAACATCACTGAAGAAAACGCAACGAAGAAATCAGACAGCAAGCCTCCGTTTGCTTTGGTCAACAACGGCAACCTTGAAAAACTGATAGGTGCCGCACCTGCCGCAGCGGGTGGTGAGGGAGTCGGTGGCGATCCGCGGGGCGGTTCACCGGGCGCAGGGATGCCAGGTATGCCGAGTGGTCTTGGTGGCCCGGAAGGTGGAGGCGGTGCAGCATCTGGTGGCACATGGTCAGGCTTACTCGGCACGCCACCACCATCTCCGCAAGGTAGTGGGCCAGGCATGGGTATGCCAAGTGGTGGCATGGGGCCAGGGATTCCAGGGTTATTTGGCGGCTCGGGGCAGGACACTGGAACAGCTCCAACTCCGATAGGCGGGGCCAACAAACGCCAACTCGTCGAGTTCATCGTCTATTTCGTGTGGCAGGAACCTGTGAGTGCTACGGGTACGATTGTCACTGCAGCACCTTGACCGAACAGAAGCAACGCATTCAGACCCGATCCACCGATTCGATTGAGATACTACGATGAAGAACGAAAAGCTGATGAAGCTTCATACATGGATCGTTTTCGGTGTCGCACTACTCTTCATGAGCATTGCGTTTCTGGTCATGTTTCTCATGGCGAGCGGTTCGATCAAAGCCAAACAGGATGAGATCAAGAAGGTCGAGACTGATCTTAAAGGCCCGACCAACAGCAAGGGCGAGATCAAGCTCTTGGAGGATCAAAAAGGCAAGCTCGAAAAGCAACGCGAGACCTTATGGCTCGATAATTACGAGCGACAAGAAGCAGCGAGAGTCTTCGATTGGCCACCCGGAGACGCCAATTTCCGTGTCTTAGGCAACAACAACGCTCTAAAGTTCGGCGACGAAATTCTCGTGAACAACAACGAGCTTGCACCGCAGACGATGCTCAAGGCGTTCGATGCTGGATACACGAAACTTGCTTCGCAACTCGCACCGGTTCGTTTTTCCACTGGTAGCTGGAAAACAACTTTTCGGCATGTGAGTAACTGGGGTACCAAAACGGCAGTTGAAGTGCCTTGGATGTGGCTGGCACTTGAAGACTTTTGGGCACAGAAGGCGATCATGCTGCCGATCATTGACTTCAATGACGAAGCGGCAACATTTATTGACGTAACGCCGAAGCCTGCCAAAGGTGAAGAGGACAATCCACTCAAACGTACTCTTCGAAATCGAGCGTGGGAACTGAAACTCGAAGTGGTAGACCCGCAAGGTAAACCAACGATCAAAGGAAGCCTTCGGAACCTCAGCACCCGCCTTAGAACTTTAGGTGTTGAGAAATCCATGAAAGTGAAGATCTGGTTCAAAGACAAAGTCAAGGAAGAGCACGACTTTGAGCTGATCATCCGGGGTGAATTGGTGCCCGGTAGTGGTTCGATTGACATCAAACCAGAAGCGATCAAAAACGTCGCTGAGTTGAATAAGTTCCACAAAGTCCAGCAGCAGTTTGACGAAGCAACAGCACCTGTGCGGTTGGTGAAAGCCGTCGAATTGAGTCGGCTGGATCACAAGAACCGCACCGCAACGATGGAAATGCCGGCACACATTGCCAAAATTGTCGAAGCGGAGACTGCTGCTGCTCCACCCGCGGCTGATGGTGGCGGGACGCCTGGAATGCCTGGTGGTGCACCTCCCGGTATGATGAACGGTAGTGCAGGTGGTGGTGATGGTGGGGGAACCGGTGCCGCAGCATCTGGTGCGAAGTCCGGAACTTGGGAGACGATTCTCAAGGGGAACAAGACCCGCTATGTCAAACGCACGACGGATGTTCGTCGAATGCCAATTGCATTGTCCGTGGTGGTGGAGACAGATGCTGTCAACGAACTTCTGGTAGCCTTTGCCAACTCGCCCATGAGATTCCAGATCACACAAACCCAATGGCAACGCTTCAACGGCACGCTGCCAAACATTGCTTCTGACGGCTCAACATCTACTCTACCGCCTGCTGGCGCACCAACCGGTGGTCGACCAAACGACGACATGGAAGGCCCTAGTGGCGGTGGTGGTGGTGGACGACCAGGAATGCCCGGCCCAGCCGGCCCTCCTGGTGGTATGTTCCCTGGTGGCCCATCAGGCGCTGGGCCGGGCTCTTCTGGCGGTGATGCTGCATCCCAAGATGGAAAACCGTTGCCGACGGAGGCAAATGCTGCGTTGAGTGAACTTGCGATTTATGGCGTCATTTCGCTTTACGAAAAAGCTGCCCCTGTGAAGACGGAAGAAAAGGGTACCGCACCATCGCCAGAAACTACACCAGCACCCATGCCTGACCCGACCAAGCCAGCTGAACCGGTCAAGCCAACGCCGGATCCCAACAAGAAGTAGATTTCGGCGTTAACCTATAAGTACAAATTCACCTTCCACTTATGTGGAGGAGCTAACATGGCTGGTAATGCAGGATTTATGCAACTCTTTCTTGCCAAGGGCGAGAAGATCATTTTGTTTGCAGCCATTGGCCTTACGGCACTGCTGCTCCTCCTAGGCGTGATGAGCCTAATCGGCACGACCGATCCTAAGGAGAAATCCAAAACGTTGACCGATGCGGCGACCAGCATGCGCCGAAACATGGATAACGAAGAAATCCCTACGAATGTGACGTCAGTGCCAGAGCCAGCGGTCGAGTTCAAGCCGATTCCGTTCAGCGAGTACCAAAGTTCGGGCGTGATCTACGAAATGACTGCTTGGCCGAATTTGCGAAGAGACAACCCGATTGCATTGTCTCCGATTGATGACCAAATCGACTTGATCACCGGAGCAACCATCATGCTTGCAAGAGAGTTTACTGCTCGCAAGCCAGGTGATGAAGTCAAAGACTTCATGATGGCCGTTCGCAAAACCGTCGACAAGAACGCTGTTGACCCGAAAGTCATTAGAGATTTGTTGAAAAATCCCAAGAAGCCTGGCTTACCACGTAAACCAAACCCACCACCTGCGGGTGGTGGCCCAGCTGGAGCGGGTGGCCCAGGTGGCGGCGGTTTCCCGGGTGGCCCCGGTGGACCAGCAGGCCCTGGCGGCGGCTTCCCAGGTGGGGCCGGTGGACCTATGGGGCCGGGGATGCCGGGCGGTAGTGGCGGCTTGTTTGCTGGTGGTAAAACCACGGAAACGGCCATCGAGTGGATCAAATACAGCGAGTGGGAAAAGAAGCCCTTCGGTACACCTGCCTACAGTGTGTATCCGATACGCATGGGTGTGGTTCACATGTCCTTCCCGCTGCAGAAACAACTCGAAGAAATTCGCAAAGCCCTTCGTCTTAAATCGATTGCCAGAACTGTCGCCGAGGCTGGCCCGGATACGATGATGGCCAAGCACCCGGAGACTGGCAAGCCAATCCTCTACTCCGAATACGTCAAGCTGCTGGGCGGAAGTCTGCCCCCAGCTGCGTCTGGTGCTGGCCCAGGTGGACCAGGCATGCCCGGAATGCCCGGAATGCCCGGCGGCGGTATGCCAGGGACACCCGGTATGCCTGGCGGTGGCGGCCCATCACGCCCACCATCTGGTGGTATGTTCCCTGGTGGCCCAGCTGGTGCTGGTAATCCACCTGCCGGTGGAGAATCCGGCCCAGCTTTAACGTTGAATTCAGCGATGGCTGCACCAGTCTTTTCCGGCTTCGTTGTTGAACGCCGCGAAGTGATGCGTGATGGCAAGCCTGGGGTGTGGTATCCGTTTGATCACGTCGAGAACTACTCTGAGCAATTCGAGATCTACGAAGCGAAGACAATCCCTGAGGGCGGCTTTATGCCCAACTTCCTTCGACCCGAAGTTGGTCAGGATATGTCCTTCCCAATGCCGGAGCTTTCGAAGAACTGGACCAGTATTCCACAAGGCCCTCTTCCTGCTGGCATGGTAATTGATAAGCCGAAGTACCCAGTCGAAATCCGGATGCCTTCCATCATTCTCGACTGGAAGGCTCTGGAAGCTGCAAACGTCAAGCCAACGAAGCAAAGCGATTATCTCAAGCGATTAGGGGCTGCACGCCAGCCAAAGAGCTTTGGTGATTCGAATTCCGGCACCGGTGGCTCAACTGGGATTTCTGATTTCAATCCAGATGGTGGTACCAACACTGGCAACTCCACATTGAACGACCCAAACAAGTTGCCAGTCGGTCACATGCTTATCCGGTTCATGGACACCAAGCTCGAACCTGGAGCGACCTACCAATACCGCGTGAAGATTCGATTCCGGAACCCTAATTACGCCAAGCCAAAGGATATGGCCATCGAGAAGTTGGCCGACGAAGAGTTTATCGAATCTAACTTTTACGAACTCAAGCATAGCCTGCGAGTACCTAACGAAGACTTCGTGTTTGCTACATCACAGCGAAGCTACGAGGAACACATCGGTGAGATCCTCAAACATTATGGAGAAGCGGAATCGAACAAGCTGGCCAACAAGCAAGCCGAGTCACAACTGAAGAAGATGTACGAACTGGATGATGTGAAAGCTGCTGATCCCAAGCAACCCCGTAAGGCCGTGCTTCAAATGCAAAGGTGGATGCCACAAGTTCTCATCGGTGATACCGTGGAGCCGGTTGGTGGATGGGTGCAAGCGGAAATCCCTGTCGGTATTGGTGAATACATCGGCAAAAAGGTACTCGTGGAACTGCCACTGTGGCGTGCCAACGAGGACAAATACATTCTTTCTGAAATGCCGAAGCCAACGATCACCAACTGGCCCAAGAAAGAACAAGCCGCTGCACCGCCATTGATGCCGGTTGGTCGGCCACTCGACTTCTCGACTCAGAGTGTTTTGCTCGACTTTGAAGGTGGCAAGTTGAATTATCGCCCGTCGCCAAACGCAAGTAGCATCAATGATGAATCAACCACTGAGCTACTCATCCTCCGTGAGGACGGACGAATTGAAGTCCGTAAGGAAGCTGTAGACGTGGTAAACAAAGCCCGCCTCGCCCGTGAAACTGGTTGGAAGGAATGGATTGCAGCCGTGAAGAAGGATAGCCCGTCGCTTCATTCGCAGGGAAGCGGACAAGAACCAGGTTCGGGCAGTGGAAAGAACGGCCGTTAAGCTGTCGCAAATTCGGGAAACTTTAGACGAGCGAGGGTCAACCTCTCGCTCGTTTTCCATTTGATGATGCACCATGATTGACACCCACGCTCATCTCGACGACGAACGCTTCGCCACAGACCTGCCAGCCGTGCTGGATCGTGCCCGTGACAACGGGGTGTCGCACATCCTCACGATCGGTGTTGACCGCAGCACCAGCGAAGCCGCCGTGCGATTGGCGAAGCAGCACCTGCGATTGCGTGCCGTGGTTGGCATCCAGCCGAACTATGTTGCGGAAGCGTTGGCTGGCGACTTCGAGCAAATCGCTTCGCTTGCGAAGGAAGCTTGTGTGGTTGGCATCGGCGAATCTGGTCTGGATCGCTATTGGGATCGCGCTCCGTTTGAGCTGCAAGAACAGTTCTTCGTTCAGCATCTTGAACTATCGCGGAAGTCAAAGAAGCCGATTGTGATCCACTGTCGGGAAGCCGAAGCGGATGTGGTGCGGGTACTCTCCGAACAAGTACAGAAACACGGCCCAATTCGCGGAGTCATGCACTCGTTCGCTGGCGACGGGCCGACGATGCATGCCTGCCTCGCACTTGGTTTGCACATTTCCTTCGCCGGGATGGTCACTTACAAGAATGCGGCGAACTTGCGTGAGCTTGCCGCACAAGTACCGTCGGACCGGCTGTTGATCGAGACCGATGCACCGTATCTTGCCCCCGTGCCGGTGCGTGGCAAACGGAACGAACCCGCGTTCGTCCGGCACACTGCGGAGTGCCTAGCGATGTCTCGTGTTGTGAGCGTCGAGCAGATCGACATGCTCACAACACGCAACGCCAGCGAGTTGTTTCAATTCGCGGTGAGTTGAACACGCGCCTGCTCGATCCGGTCGAGGTGCTGTTGCTTACGCTTTTCGCTGGCGAAGTGGGCCTCATTGTTGATCCAGTCTTCCGTCTGCAGCAGGCAGTTCAAAAGATACTTAACAGGATGTGCGTCTCGTGAGCTGATACTTGTGCTGAAGGTGCTTGAGTGAGCGAACACCTTGCCATCGCGCGATGTGCAGCGCAACGCGACCCAGCGGGTCTCTTCAGGGATCGTGGCGATCATGGAGGCGACAGAGCGATCCTCTAACTTCTCCGGCTCGACCTTCTCGATGATTTTGCCATCTGCGATCAGTTCCAGTTGCTCGAACGCTGTCATGGATCGTGCTGAGGCTTCGATCTGCTCTCCCTGCACCTTCCACGTCAACTCCGGGCCATTCGTGATGTAGGTCAATCCTTCCCGCACGGCTTCCACCCATTCGGAGCCCAACACCACGGTACGCATGGCCCCAAGTGCTGTCTTGTTGCTGACCTTCGCGCTGCTGCCCACCAGCGGAACGAACAGCCCGCAATTCCACAGGCGATAGAGTATCGGCAAAAACGGCACCTTCCTCGGCTGAGCGGATAACTCGATGGCATCGATCTTCTTCAGGATCAACGCCACCAGAGCCTCACCGCCATTCTTCAAACTCTCCTCGAATGGGTTGCACCACACCACAAGCCCCTTCTTGCGGTGGGCCTGATCGGCCCAGTCGCACAAGCTCCAGTCGTCGGTGCCATCGGCCCCACCAAAGGCCAACGGATAGATCGGGCGATGCGTGTTGATGAGTGCCAACTGACCAAGCACCGGGTGGGTGTTCAGCGTGTTCACGTATACTTCGCTGCCGTAGCGGGCACTGGCCGGGGTCTGCCCGCTGTAGTTCAGCAATTGCGGCATGGTGGGGTAGGTTTCACCATCGTTGCCAAGGATGGGGTGTACTTTGGCCAGCACCTGCACCACGTCCAGTCCCTCAGCAGCGGCTTCGAGATTCGCCGCCACGGGGTCGATCAAGTGGGCACGGAAGTCGATTTGCTTAGCTTGTTGCGATTCGAATGCAGGATGTACCTCGAACCGAACCGTCATCTGTCCGGAACCCAGCGTGATGGTCTGGTCGATCGTTCCCCAACTTGGGCCTTTGCTAATCTGAAACCGCAGCGACACGCCACCAGGCAATGATACTTCGCAGACCCCGTCGATGTAGGCGAACACCTCATGGTTGAGTTTCACCGATCCGCCGATGTCTTCACCGATACCCACAGGGATCATCGCCAGCCGACCAAGCGGGGCGTAGGTTTCCCCCTTCTCATCGCTGATGCGGAGTCGCACCGGCGTAGGCTGTTTGGTTGTCGAGTCCACGATCCGCACATTCACGTTCAGCATGGTGCTTATCATAGCCGAGTGGAAACATTGACCCTGCCAACATCGACCGGCCCGCGTACAGCACTCGTCGCTGCCGCCCAGCCGAACGCGCCATTGCTGCTGATGCTGCACGGCACCGGGGGCAACGCCCACTTTGCCGCCAAGGAAACACGCTGGGAGGCTTTCGCCCAGCGCCACAACTTCAACGTGGTCTTCCCGCAGGGCTTGCCAGTTGATCCCTCAACACCGCCCAAGTTCCTCACCAACCCGCAACGATGGAACGATGGCTCAACTCGGCCAGGTGATCCCTTCCACACGGAAACCGACGATGTGAAGTTTCTCGATCAGTTGATCGAAACCATGCTCCGAGTCTATCGCGTTGATGCCAAACAAGTATTTCTAGCGGGCTTCTCGAACGGCGCAGGGATGGCCTTCCGCTTTGCTGCCGAGCGTAGCGAACGCCTTGCCGGAGTGGCCCCGGTGGCCGGGTACTGTGCCGTGGCCCCAGCCGCCAATTCGCTGAAGATCCCCACGCTGTACATGATCGGCGATGCCGACTTGTTGATACCTTTACTGGGCGGCACCGTGACCTTACCTTGGGGTTCACGCCAAGTGGTTCGCCCAAGCGTGGCCGAGACCTTGGCACCTTGGGCCAAGGCACTGGGTGCCGACGGTGGTCGAGATTGGCAAGAACTGAGTCCAGGTGTCACCACGATCCGTTACACTGGCCCGGTGCTGATGGAGCAGGTGATTGTGTCCGGCTTGGGCCATCACTGGCCCGGCGGTTTGGGGCAGTTCAACACCCGCATCGCTGGCCCGCTGTCGGATCGTCTCGATGGCTGCCAATACGTGTGGGACTTCTTCATGCGATGCTGAGTAGATGAGTGCATGGCCAAGGCACGCCTGGTTGAAGTTCAGTCGACGGTTGACATCTCAGAATTGAGAAGTGAAACTCTTCTCAGTGTTTGGAACAAGATCAAACGGAACATCGACCCGTATTTGGAATACGGCTCTCCACGAAGGAATTTCTATGCGAGTTCTCCTCTGCTGTTCGCTTCTCATCGTAATGTCAGCGGTTCAAGCAGCACCGCCAAACATCGTGTTCATCGTCGGTGACGATCAAGCATGGACGGATTACGGGTTTATGGGTCATCCGCAGATTAAAACTCCTCACCTGGACAAACTTGCGAGCGAGAGCCTCCGTTTCGATCACGGTTACGTACCCACGAGCCTATGTCGGGCTAGTTTGGCCACGATGATCACCGGGCTTTTCCCGCACCAGCACACCATCACTTCCAACGACCCTCCGATACCTTCCGGTGTGAAACCAGCGGATGTGATGAAGAGCGAAAAATATCTGGCTGATCGCGTTTTGATGGTGGAGCAGTTTGAGAAGTCGCCCAATCTCGCGAAGTTGCTCGGCCAACATGGGTATGTCACTTTGCAATCGGGCAAGTGGTGGGAAGGAAACGCATGCCGATGCGGTGGGTTTACCGAAGGAATGACGCACGGCGATACTAAGAAGGGCGGACGACACGGCGACCAAGGACTCAATATTGGTCGAGAGGGTTTGAAGACCGTCACAGACTTCATCGACTCGGCGAAAAAAGACGGCAAGCCGTTCTTTGTGTGGTACGCGCCGATGATGCCACACCAGCCACACACGCCGCCGGATCGCTTGTTTAAGAAGTATGTTGGCAAGACCGACTCCGAATTCGTTGCGAAATACTGGGCGATGTGCGAGTGGTTCGATGAGACGATTGGCGACGTACTGGCACATCTGGATCAGCAGAAACTGAAGGAGAACACGATCGTGTTCTACCTTCATGACAACGGCTGGATTCAAGAGCCGAAGAAGAACCAATTTGCCGCGAAGTCGAAGCGTTCACCGTATGACGGCGGTACACGCACGCCGATTCTGGTACGTTGGCCTGGGGTCGTGCCGTCAAGCAAATCGGATGCTCTGGCGCATTCCATTGACCTAGTACCGACGGCTCTCATCGCCGCCGGGCTAAAACCCACGGCAGATATGCCAGGCATCAACCTTTTGGACAGCAAATCTCTTTCAGCACGTACTTCGGTCTTCGGTGAAAGCTTTGAGCACAACGCCATCGACATCACCAAGCCTGCTTCGAACTTGCAGTACCGCTGGGTGATCGACGGACGGATGAAAATGATCCTGCCTAACCTTGCTCGTGTACCATCGGGCAAGCCGGAACTATACGATTTGAAAGTTGACCCGAAGGAAGAAACGAACTTGGCCGAGAAGATGCCAGACGACGTGAGCCGCTTGACGAGAAAGCTCAACGACTGGTGGCCGGTGAAGTAAGAAGATCGAGCTGTAAATGCACTGGAGGGGAGTTCCTCTCCAGTACACGATTGAATTACGTCGTTGGGCCAGTGAGTTTCTTGGCACCGTTGCCGTACTTGCTGGATTTCTTGTTCAAAGCATCAATCACGGCTGCTTCGCTGAACTGGGTTGCGTCCTTCAGCGTGAACTTCACTTGCATTTTGCCTGCATCGGTCTTGATCGAGTCTGACTCTACCCACGGTAGAGTGGCGATGGCGTCGCGCACATTCGCCGGTCAAGAGGCTCAGGTCATGCCTGGCACATCGAACACGACTTGATTCTTACCCGAGGTTTCCATCGGCGGGGCGGGCGTTCTTGGCCCACAACCGCTCGCCATCACTAGGGCCGCAACTGCGACACCCAGCATAGGCGTTTGCCAATTGTGCATGAGACACTCCAAACAGGTTGGCCACCGCGCGAACTGCACGAGGGCTTGAGGCGACCGCCCCATGAGAATTATAGCGGCAGTTTCGGCTTACTTCTTGACGATTTCCGTGACTTCCGCAATCGTAGTAGCGCCGCGGGAGACAGATTTCATCTTCACCATCCGGCCAGGTACATCGTCATTGAACCACAATTGTCCGTTGATCGGGCCTGATGTTGTGTTAATGCGGAACTTGTACCATGTGCATTTAAACTCTTTGCCAGCTACCTTCAAAGTCTCAGT